>JAVXVR010000105.1:0-2920 GCA_032230165.1 Acidobacteriota bacterium
CGCCGAAGCCACTTCCGCTTGCGTCTTCACGGGCTGGCGGTTGACCTGCTCGATCACGTCGCCCTGCTGAAGCCCTGCGTCAGCCGCCGGACCCGACTGGTCAACGTCCGCGACGACGACCCCCTGCGCGCCCGGTTTGAGTTGCAACTGCCGCGCGATCTCAGGCGTCAGCGGCTCGACCGCGACGCCGAGCTTGCCGCTCGACGCGCCGCCTGCGCTGCCACCATCGCCCGCGTCCGCGCGCTCGCCTTCCGCGACGGGCGGCTTGTACTCGCCGAGTCGCGCTTTGAGTTGCTGCGCTCGTCCGTCGCGCAGCACGTCGAGTGTTACGTCCGTGCCGGGCTGCGTGGAGGCGATGCGGTTGCGCAGCTCGTTGTTGTCGTTGACAGCCGCGCCGTTGAGCCCCGTGATCACGTCGCCCTGCTTGAGACCCGCCGCGTCAGCCGCGCTTCCCGGCTGCACCGAGCTAATGATGACGCCGCGAATCTCTTTCATGTCGAGCGACTGCGCGATGTCTGAAGTGACGGGCTGCACGATGACGCCGAGTTGACCGCGACGCACCTTGCCCGTCTTCAAGAGCTGATCCATCACGCCCTTCGCCATGTTTGAGGGAATGGCGAAGCCGATGCCGATGTTGCCGCCCGTGGGCGATAAGATTTGCGAGTTGATGCCGACGAGTTCGCCCGCCGTGTTGACGAGCGCGCCGCCGGAGTTGCCGCGATTGATCGCCGCGTCAGTTTGAATGAAGTCGGCGAAGCTGCCGTCGCCCAACCCCGTTGTGCGCCCCTTGGCGGAGACGATGCCGGAGGTGACGGTCTGACCGATGTTCAAAGGATTGCCGATGGCGAGCACCACGTCGCCGACTCTGACGGCGTCGGAGTTGCCGAGCGGGAGCACGGGCAGATTCGACGCCTCGATCTTAATGACGGCGAGGTCGCTTGGCTGATCCGAGCCGACCACTTTCGCGTCGAGCACGCGGCGGTCGTTGAGCTCGACCTTGATCTGCTGCGCGCCGTCAACGACGTGATAGTTCGTCAGGATGTAGCCGTCCGCCGAGACGACGACGCCGGAGCCCGTCCCCTCTTCGCGCTGCGGCGCTTGCTGCTGAGCGCGCGGGAGTCGATCGCCGAAGAACTGTCGGAAGAACGGGTCGTCCATAAAGGGCTGCTGCTGCGCCGGGCGCACGCGAATCTCGGAGCGCACGGTGACGACTGCGGGCGCGACGCGCGAGACCACGTCGGCGTAAGAGGTCATCGTGCCGGGCGCGACGGCGACACTAGCGACGGCGGGAGTCGTCGGGGCGGACGTCGCTGCGATCTGCTGACTCAAGCCTGCGCGTGAGCACGCCGCCACCGAGACGGCGAGCGCGACCGAGAGAGTGACGCGACGGAGCGCGCTCCCTGACCACGTGCGCCGCGCGAAGTTGAAAATTTTTCTGTCCATGAATTTCACCTCTATCCCAAGAATTTATTGCAGGCGTTTTGCCGTTAAATCTTAACGCAAAACTTTCGCAAAAAGTTTAACGACGGGCGGGAGGTGAAGGGCTTCGTCTCGAAGGCGAAAGGAGGCAGCGGGGGCGACCGTTTTAAGTCTCCGCCCGCGCGCCCCGGCTTATACCGCCGCGCACCGGCGCTTCTAGTTTCTGCATTCCATTAGATGCGACAGAGCCGCGCGCGGTTCGTCCCGCCCGTCCCACGCGGAACGGGTAATTTCGCGTCGCTTTGGAGTCCACCGCCATGCGCGCGAGTGGCGGGGCTTTAGGCTGGGAGGGCTTCGACGACCGCGACGGGCGAGGCTGTGGCGACGACGCGCGCGAGCCGGAAGCCCGACGCGTTGAGGAGCGCGCGAAACTCGTCTTCGGTGCGCTCGCGCCCGCCCGTCATGACCAGCATGTTGAGGTCTATGAACTTGCCGAAGTGCGGCTCGTTGCCTTTGGGGATGACCGCTTCGATGATGAGCAAACGACCACCGTCCGTGATCGCGCGGCGGACATTTTTAAGGATGCGGACGGACTGCTCGTCGTCCCAGTCGTGGAGAATCCACTTGAGCGTGTAGGCGTCCGCACCCGCCGGGACGGACTCGAAGAAATCACCGCCGACGATCTCGCAGCGCTCAGCGACCCCCGCGGCTTCGAGCCTCTCGCGCGCGCCCGCGACGACTTGCGGCGCGTCGAAGAGCACGCCCGACGCGCGCGGGCTGGCTTTGAGGATCGACGCGAGCAGCTCGCCGTGACCGCCGCCGACATCTATGAGCTGGCGTGCCGTCGAGAAGTCGTAAGCGCCGAGCACGCCCTCGATGATCATGGCGGTCGTGCCCGTCATCGCGTTGTTGAAGATGCGCGCGTTCTCAGGGTTCTCGGCGAAGAACTCCCAGACGGGCTTGTTGAAGCGACGGTCGAAGGCGCGCTCGCCGGTCTTGACGCTAAAGAGCAGTTCCTCCCACGCCGGATAGTGCTCCTCGCCCAGCTCCGTCATCGCGAGCCAGCGCAGAGAGCCCGGCGCGTCCGTCAGCAGCGTGGCGGAGAGCGGCGTCTGCGCGAAGCGTCCTTCGCCGTCCTCGGCGAAGATGCCGACGCTTGAGAGAGCGCGCAGGACGCGATAGAGCGAAGGCGCGTGCATCTCGGTGGCTGCGGCAAGCTCTTCGACGGACTTCGGTGCGTCGGCGACGAGGTCTGCGACGCCGAGTTTAGCGGCGGCATAGATGGCGCGCGAGACCCAGAAGCCCGCGATCATTTGCAGCATCTGGATGGGCGGCGGCGGCGCATCCGACAGCGACGTGTTCTGCTCTTCGTTCAAGACTCTGCTCCTCAGGCGACGTGTGGCGTCAGAAAATCACGAGGCTTCTATGCCAACTGCACCCGCGATGTCAAACGCCTGAGGCGGGCGGCAAGTCGTCTCCGTCCTCTTCATCTTTCTGGCGC
>JAVXVR010000253.1:0-15218 GCA_032230165.1 Acidobacteriota bacterium
GCGCCCCGTGCGCTTGGCGGCGAAGAGCTGCATCGCGTGATAGTTCGAGGTCGAGTCCGAGAGGCGCATTCGTATCGCCGAGTAGCCCTTGTAGGGTCGCAGAGAGTTTGTGTCAACGCGCTGCGCGGAGGGGAGAGCGGCGTTAGCGGCGAGGGCGGCGAAGCTCGCCTGGTTAATATCGGGCTGGCGGATCAGGTGACGACCGAGGTTGCCGACGTACGCCGCCTCAGCGAAGAAGCCCAGTGGCAGCTCGCGCTGGATGCTCAGGCTGAAGCTCTCCGTGTAGGGCGTGTCGAGGTTGGGGTCGATGGCGTTGATGGTGTCGAAGGGCGCGACCGTCGTCGAGCCGCCCGTGATGTTAGAGATGTTCGCGTTCGAGAACTGCGCGCTCGTTACGTAAGGCGGGTTGCCCTCGGACGGGAAGATGAGGTTGCCCTCGACGCGGTCGTAGTACATGCCGAACCCGCCGCGGATCGCCGTCTTGTGGTCCTTGAACGGCGAGTAGGCGAAGCCGACGCGCGGCATGAAATAGTTGTGCCCGTTGTAGAGTCCGCGCGGTGCCCCGGTCGGCACAGACAGCACGAGCGCGCTATCGCCGCCGGGCACGCGCCCCAGCTCTGCCGTCGGGACGCCGCCTCCGGCGCGCACCAACCCGTTCAGGCGGTTGCCGCCCCTCGTCGTGTCAATCGTGCCGTTGGCGAGCACGGTAACAGCCTGCGCCGGGTTGTAGAGCGCGGGGTCGAAGTTGGCGAGATTGTTAGCCTGCGTGTAGATGGGCGTGCCGAACTGATAGCGCACGCCCAGCTCCAGACTGAGCTTGCTGTTTACCTTCCAGCTGTCGTTGACGAAAGCCTCGGTCTGCGTGAAGCGGAAGAAGCCGAGCGGGTCGCTGGACGACTCGCTGTAGGTGCGGAAGTTGCCGAGCAGCGCGTCAGCCAGGGCGTTGCCCGTCGAGCGCGTGTTGCCACTTGCGTTGAAGGCGACGTTGCCGGTGTAGGTCGTGCGCCCGTTCTGATCGATGCGGTTGCGGTAAACGAGCCCGCCGGTCTTCAGCGTGTGATTGCCGTGAACCCACGTCACGTTGTCGCCCGCCATGATGTCGGTCGTCGGCGAGACGAGCGAGCGCGCCGCCCCGGCGAAGCTGGCGAAGCCGGTGACCGACGTGTCAGGGATGCTGTTGGAATAGACACCGCCGCCGGGGAAGAGCTGTGGGTACTGGAACCCGTATGTCTCGCGCTTCCAGAACTCGCCCGCGGGCGGGATGTGCTGCGACACGATGGAGACGTTGGCTTTCGCCTCGTTGATGAGCGTCGGTGTGATGAGCCACGTGTAGGCGACCTGATAGGACGTGCCCGGTCGCGAGCGTGCGCTCGGAACCGTCGGAAGTTGCGAGGTAATGAACGTACCGAACGGGTCGATGAGCTGGTTCTCGTCGTGTATGTAGCGACCGTAGATGCTGTGCGAAGCGTTGAAGCGGTAGTCGAGCCGGATCAGGTCTTCGCGGTAGTCGAACGGGTTCGGCTGCTGGAAGACAGCGTTGTTACCCACCGGCGCGTTATTGTAGCTCGTCGCAAGTCCGATCATCGTGCGATAGACGTTGGCGATTGCCCGCCCGTCCGGGGTGATGCCGGCGGGCGCGCCGTTTAGTCTGAGGTTGGCGAGGTTACGTCCCGGAATCGGTTGCCCGGCGGCGACGCTCGCGCCCGTTGCCGGGTTCACGGCGGTGAAACCGACGGGGACGTTGAGCGTGCCCGAGCGCCCGCTGAAGTCGCCATTCAATTCGGCGAGCGTCGGCACGGTGCGCACAACCGGCGCGGCGAGCCGCCGAATCTTCTTCCACTCCTCCCCGCCGAAGAAGAAGAACTTATTCTTGATGATGGGACCGCCGAAGCTGTAGCCGAAGTCGTTGTAACGGAGCGTGGGGCGGACGGGCGCGAAAAAGTTCCGCGCGTCCAGCTTGTCGTTGCGCAGGTACTCGAAGGCGGAGCCGTGGAACTCGTTGCCGCCCGAGCGCGTCACGACATTGACCTGCGCGCCGGAGTTGCGCCCGTACTCGGCGGAGAAGTTCGCCGTCTGGATTTTGACCTCCTGTATGAAGTCTATGCCGACGTTGTTGATCTGGCTGGCGTTGCTGCCCGACTGGAGATTCGTTCCGCCGTCAACGGTCATGTTGGTCATCTGGCCGCGGTTGCCGTTGATCGACTGCTGGTTGGTGGCGAGGCTCGTGCTCAGTTCCAACTGGTCGTCCGTGGTCTGCGCGACGCCGGGGATGAGCGAGAGCAGTTGGATGTAGTTGCGCCCGTTGAGCGCGAGGTTCTGCACCTGCTGGCTGTCCACGACGCGCGCCACCTCGCCCGAAGTGGTGTTGACCGTCTCGCCCACACTGGTCGCGACCAGCACGGTCTCGGAAACTTGTCCGGTATCGAGCGCGAGGTCGATTGTGAGGCGCGCGTCCGCAGTTACAGCCACCCCGGACTGTTCTGCCCTCTTGAAGCCCGAGCTGTCAGCCGAGACGACGTATGTTCCTACAGGCAGGTTCGTCACCGTGTAGAAGCCATCGGCGTCCGTAGTCGCCGTGCGCACGAGGTTCGTGGCGGCGTTCGTCACTGTGATGGTCGAGCCGGGGACGACCGCGCCCGAAGCGTCCTTGATCGTGCCCGAGATGCGACCGACGTTGGTTTGCGCGCTGGCGCTCATGCCGCCGAGCAACAGGCAGAGCACGAGGCAGAAGGCTCGCGACACGGCAAGGCGGCGCGACGGGGAACTAAAGACAACCGGCATAACTCTCACCTCCGACGTTGGGATTCACGACTTGCCGCGGGCAACACTACGCCGCCGAGCATCAGCGCCGAGGCTTGCCCCGAAGAATTCCTTGCTTCCCTTTTGATCCATCGCCCCCGGAAGCGGAAGCGGAAGTCATATTACTGACGGGCTCAAGCCACGCGCGGAGCCGCGAACGTCGGTGCAGCAATGAGCGCCGCTGCCCCGCGCAGGCGCGGGTGCTCCTGCGCCGCCGCCACGCGCACGGGTGTGCGCCCGGCGGCAGACGTTAGCGCGCGCTCGGACAGCGCCTCGCGCACCGTACTCTCGATCAAGTCCCAGGCGGTCGTGATCTCCCCCGCTAGATATATGCAGTCGGGATTGATCACGTTGACAATAGTCGCGAGTCCAAGCCCGAGGAAGCGCGCCGTGGACTGGATAGCCGTGTTGGCTTTGGCGTCGCCGCCGCGCGCGCGCGCCGCGAGGTCGAGCACGGTGAAAGAGTCTCGCCCCGCCTCGTGCAGCGCTTTTGGACTGAGTTTGGACAAATTCCACCCGAAATAACGCGAGAGCGTCGCGAGGTTGGAGATATAAGCCTCCCAGCAGCCGGTCATCCCGCACAAGCAGCGCGGCCCGTCCAAGCTCAGAGGCATGTGCCCGAACTCACCGGCGATGTGATCGTGCCCGCGCAAGAGTTCGCCGCCGACGACGACGCCGACGCCCACGCCGTCCGACACGCTGATATAGACGAAGCTCTGCGTGATCGCCGCCTCGTCGCGTTCCAGCCAGAGGTGCGCGAGCGAACAGGCGCGCCCCGAATTCTCCACTTGCACGGGCAGCCCCGTCGCCGCCGCTAGTTGGGCGCGTATGTCAACGTCTCGCCATCCGAGCGTCGGCGCATTCAGGACGCGCCCGGTTCTGTGGTCAACCATGCCGGGGATAGCGACGCCGATCCCCTCGCAATGCCCTTCCGCGCCCTGTGTTTTCAGCATTCTTCGCACGCGTGTCGCGAGGTCTTTGACGAACTGCGGGATCGCGAAGACCGTGTCGTAGCTTTCCAGCGCGAGCTGGCGACCGGAGAAGTCTGAGAGCATCAGATACGTCTTGCTGAAGCGCACGTCCACGGCGACGGCGAGGCGATCCTGCGTCCTGATGTGGAGGAAGGTCGGCTTGCGCCCGCGCGCGACCTCGCCCGTCGCGCCTTCATAGATCACGCCCTGGGCAATCAACTCCTGCACGAGCACGCTCGCCACACCGCGCGTCACGTTCATCCGGCGCGCGAGGTCGGCGCGCGAGATGGGCTGGTGCTCGCGTATCAGGTTGAGCGCGATGCGGCGGTTGATCTCCCGCGAAGTCGTTCGCGTCGCTACCTTGAAGTCGTGTGTGTTGATCTTTCGCATGGGTGGATGCCCAGCATTTGTTCAGAGTCGGAACAATATAGCCGCCGTGAGACTTCTGTCAAGAACTTTTTTCAGGAGCCCCGCCGTGGCGATGTCTGGCGCGCTTAGAGAATTTGCATTGTTACGGGGTGATCGTGAACTCGCCGGTCAGACGTATGTCTTCGGAAGAAGAGCCGATCATCACGCGAAATGCGCCCGGCTCGACGACGAAACGCATCGCGCGATCCCACAGCGCGAGGTCGTCGGGCGTGAGCGTGAAGGTTATAGTTCTCGACTCGCCGGGCTTCAGATGCACGCGCTCGAAGCCGCGCATGTTTTTCTCGTAGGTCGTAACGCTGCTCACGAGGTCGCGCGTGTAGAGTTGCACGACCTCGTCGCCCTCCATCGCGCCCGTGTTCTTCACGTCGAAGCTGACCGCAACGTTACCGCTGGTCGTCTGCCTCGCGGGGCTGATACGAAGGTTGCTGTACGCGAACGTCGTGTAGCTCAACCCGTATCCGAAGTAGTAGAGCGCGCCGTTGACGCGCGTCTTCTCGCCCTCCCACTGGGCGTTCGGCTTCGTCGGGAAGTTGAAGGGAATCTGCCCTGCGGTCTTCGGGAACGTGACAGCGAGTTTGCCGCCGGGGTTGTAGTCGCCGAAGAGCACGTCCGCGATTGCCGTGCCGCCCTGCGCGCCGGGGAACCAGGCTTCGATGATGCCGGGCACGTACTTGTTCACCCAGTTGATGCTCAGAGGGCGACCGTTGATAAGCACGACGACGACGGGCTTGCCCGTCGCATGAACAGCCTGCACCAATTCGAGTTGACGACCCGGCAGGTCGAGGCTCGTGCGACTAGCGCTCTCGCCCACGGTCTTCGACGAAGAATCGCCGAGGACGACTACGACCACGTCCGAGTTCTTCGCCGCTTCGACCGCCTCGCTTATTCCGTCCTGTTCCTCCTTCGTCAGAGGCTCCGGCAGCACTTCCGTCTGGGGCCAGTGGGCATTCGTGATGTCGCAGCCCTTCGCGAAGTTAACCTTCACGCGGTCGCCGAGCTTGTTCTTTATTCCCTCAAGTACGGTGATGCCACGCACGCCGTTCGGACCGTAGCGGTGTCGCGTGTTGCTATCGTCGTCCGCATTGGGACCTATGACGGCAATCGAATGTATCTCCTTGCTGAGAGGCAGAACGTTCTTTTCGTTCTTGAGTAACACAAGACTCTCGCGCGCGGCGCGCAGGGCGACCTGTTGATGCTCCGCGGAATTGACGAGCCGCGCGGTCGCTTCGGCGTCTTCGACGTAAGGATGATCGAAGATGCCGACCGTAAACTTGACGCGCAGCACGTCGCGCACGCGGTCGTCGAGAGTCTTCATCGAGACTTTGCCCTCTTTGATCAGCTCGCGCAGGGGGAGGATGTAGTCGTCGGGCGGCGTGAAGTTGGTCTTGACGTTTAAGCCCGCCTCGATGGCTTCGCGCACGGCGTCCTTCATGTCGAAGGCTGTGGCGTGCTTGTTGTAGAGGTACTCGACCGAGGCGCTGTCGGAGACGACGTAGCCTTTGAAGCCGAAGTCGTTGCGCAGGCGCTCGGTCAGCCAGTAGTGACTCCCTGTGACGGGGATGCTGTCGTAGTCGTTGTAAGAACTCATCACGCCGAGCATCCCGCCCTCTTTGATCGCGGCTTTGAAGGACGGCAGGAAAATGTTCTCGACTTCGCGCGGGGAAGTCTGCGGGTCTGTGCGCGCCGCTCCCTCGCGTGCGCCCTTGTTGTTGCTGTAGACGGCGAAGTGCTTGCCCGTCGAGACGACGTGGCGATTCTCCTGCAACCCCTTCACCATCTCGACGCCGAGGCGCGAGGCGAGATATGGGTCTTCGCCGTAAACTTCTTCCATGCGCCCCCAGCGCTGGTCGCGTCCCACGTCGAGGATGGGCGCATAGACATTCGTGTAGCCGAGCGCGCGTGCCTCCTCGCCCGTGATGCGCCCGATCTCGCGGACGAGTTCCCTGTCCCACGCGCTGCCCTGACCGGGCTGTGCCGGAAAGCTCGTCGCGGTGTAGGCGGCAAGTCCGCGTATGCCTTCGTCGGTGAAGTCGGCGGGGACGCCGAGGCGCGTCTCTTCGATGAAGAAGCGCTGCACCTCGTTCATAGCCCAGACGTGCTTGCGTATGTCCGTGGCATAGACGCTCTTCGAGTGCTTGTCGCCTTTGTCAGTCCAGCCGTTCAGGTGCTCGTCTATGTTGGCGATGCCGTCTTTCCAGATTTTGCTCTTCCACTCCGGCGTCGGTAGCTCGTCCTGAAGCACGCGACCATAGCCGTAAAGCGTCGCCATCTGGCACGTCTTCTCCTCAAGCGTCATCTGCGAGAGAAGGTCTTCGACGCGTGCGCCCATGTCCGCCTTCGGGTCTTCGTAAACGTCCTTCCTGCCGTTCTTGTTCAGGTCTATCCAGCCGTCGTGATAGATGTCCTTTCGCGCGCCGGAACTCACTTGCGCGGGCAGGCGTGGGCATAAGCCGGTCAGTAAGAGCGAGACGAGAACAGCACGAGCGATTCGCATTCAGCATACTCCGGTTGGCTGTAGTTTAAGCGAGCGGGAAGAAGGAACATGGATGTGACGGATCGGCACGGTTTTAATTCGTGCCGATCTAGTTGCGCGCGCGAAGAAGGCGGTTGCGGTCGGCGGAGTCGCTTGCAGGAACATTCGACATCAACGCCCTGAACTTACCATCGTCGTAAGCGAGCGCGGCGCGGCGCATCAGCGGGAAAAGCGTTTGCGGCTCGACGCCGCCCAACTGCTGATAGTCCCACTTCTTCTCGCCCGCGGCGAAAGGGTAGAGATATTCGAGCGCGCGCCTGATGCTTCGACCATCAGCGGTCTGGTAGTGCCAGAGATCGACGCCGACGTGCTCGCCCAACTCCGCGAGCGTGACGAGCGCGTCGAGGTTGAAGATGCTGTAGTCCCAAGACTTCGTGCGTGTGAGTTCAAGCGGCTCGCGTCCGTCCGGCTCGACCTGTCTGGCGATGCGCTTCTGCTTCGCCGTCTCCAAAATGCTCTTCGCCAGATCGGTCTTGCCCGTGAAGAGTGCGAAGGACGCGGCTTGAACGTCGAACCACGTGCCGTGGTTATTTTCAGCGGCGTTCTCTTCTTTCCCGTTCTTGCTCTCAAGCATCCACTGTAGGAACTTCGAGTACCAGTCAACGATCCCGCGCTGGTCTGACTCCGTCCAAGCCTTCGAGCCAGAGAGCAGTCCCACGGAGTCTGCCACACGCGTCAGCCCGCGTGTCTCGATCAAGCCGATGCCGCGCCCCGTGTTGACGCCGGGGACGTACTGCGCGTACTGCAAGTTCGGGTTCATGCGCGTCGCGGGATCGAGGAACCACGCGCGGAGCAGTTGCGCCGCGCGACTGGCGTATGCCTCTTCGCCACGGAAATAGTAGGCAAGCGCGAGCGACTCGACGGAGTCAGCCATCTGGTCGAGGTTGCGGTGGTCTGTGATCTTGTTGATCTCAGGGTTGCGCTCGCCGTCGCGGCGGACATAAGGGAGACCGTCGGGTGTCTTCGGATTCCGCCAGAAGTAAGGAGCCTGACTCATGTAGTCATGCTTGTCGCCGCCGGGCGGCGTGACCTCCTTGCTCGTCACCGAGAACAGCCCCGCATCGAGCGCCTTTTGCGCGTCAGCCTCAAGTCTTCGCAACGCCGCCGTATACGTCTTGTCACCCGCGAGGACGCGCCGCCTTGTCTCCGACAGATTCCGCGCGTCAACAAGGAAGACGCGCGGCGCGGCAGGGCGCGGCGTCTGCGCGTAAATGGTTTGGCTCACTATTACTAAAATAACTGCGATGAGGAGGCGCACCGACTTGGCTTTCGTAAGCCGCCTCAACCGCGACTCGCAGGTAGAAATCATTCCTTCACCGCCTATTGATTAACGCCGCTCGCGAGGAAGCCGCCATCGACCACAAGGACTTCGCCTGTCACGAAGCTGGCTGCATCGGAAGCCAGAAAGACCGCCGCGCCAGCCAGCTCCTCGACTTTCCCGAACCGCTTCATCGGCGTGCGCAGCAGAAATTCGCGCCCGCGATCGGTCTCATCCAGCAACTTTTGGTTCAACGCCGTCCGAAAGACTCCCGGCGCAATCGCGTTGACATTGACCCCGCGCTCAGACCATTCCACCGCCAGCGATTTCGTCAGCGAAGCAACCGCCGCTTTGCTCGCCGCATAAGCCGCCACTTCACTGAGCGCGACGAAGGTTGACAGCGACGCGATGTTGATGATGCGCCCGTACCCGCGCTCAAGCATGTGACGACCGAAGACCTGACAGGCTCGCAGTGTGCCTGTCAGATTCGTTTCGATAATCGCGTTCCAATCCTCTTCCGTGAAGTCGAGCGTGGGAGCGCGCTTCGTGCGCCCCGCGCAGTTGACCAGAATATCTACCTTCCCGAACGCGCGCACGCTTTCATCCAGCAGATGCTGCAAAGAAGAACGTTCGGAGACATCGGAAGCGAGACGCAGCGTGCGGCGTCCGCGCGCTTCGATCTCTTGCGCCGCAGCTTCGACCTGCTGCATCCGGCGTGAGGTCGGGACTACGTTCGCGCCCGCTTCCGCCATGCCGTGTGCGATGGCGCGACCGATACCGGATGTGCCGCCGACGACGACTGCCACTTTGCCATTCAGCTCTAAAGCAGAATAACCCATTGCTCCATCCTCATTGAATCGGCGGGATATCGTGAACTGAATCGACTCCGTGTGAGTCAAGAATATTATGACCCTTACAAGCTGGAGTGCGCCGGGGCAAGCCACAGGGCGAGGTTACGCACGTACGTCTTCACGCCTTCAAGCTTCTCCGGCTCTCTTTTGATCTGGTCGCCGGGCGGCTCCGCGAGGAAGCTCGGGCAGCCTGCGGAAGTGTCCCAGTTGTAATCCACGAAATGATGAAAGCTCGACTCGGCGACAGCCCGCCCGAGCGTGTTGCCGTGCCTGTCCTGCTCTTGCTCGAAGGCGACGATCAGGTTGAAGGGACGCTGCGTGATTCGGCTCGCGCCGGTCGCGATCACGCGGGCGTGACGCTCGCCTTCCGGCACGCCGACGCCACCTTCGTGCGGGTGCGCGGGGAAATATTCGATGCGGCTCGAAGGGGATGCTGTGTCGTGCAGAAGTTCGTGCACCGGCTCCAGAGGCGTGACCGATTGATAGTCACCGTTGCTGCCCGAATGATAGTTGGGCCAGGAGATCGTTTGCGTCTCCTGATCGTCACGCGCGCGTCGCGTCTCGTCCGGGTCTTGATGTTTGCTGTGGAAGAAGTGTGCGCGCCCGACGCCTCCGAGAGTGCAGAGCGAAGAGCCCAAATCCTGATGATCGCGCGTGGAAAGGATGCCGCCACCACGTTGACGAAAGCGCGTGATGCCCTGACAATCAGCCACGGTCAGCCCGTCGCCCGTGTCCACGGCAAAGAGCCACAACTCGTCGAAGTCTGTGGAGTCGAGCCGGCTCAGCACCTCGTCATCACCGTCATGGTTCGTCTCGCGGTTGCGCGTCGTGACTTCATAGATCAGTTGCCCTTCCCCGTCTCGAAGCCCGCTTAGGTGACTGCCAAGCAGTGAGAAGCGTCCGATGTGCCAGTCGTCCTCTGTAGCCGGGATGGTGGTCTGCAATAAAATGCGAATCGGTCTTTTCATACGCTCACCCTGTCGCAACATTCCCAGCCTCAAGCATCAACATAACCTCCCTATGCGCGAGCACCGCGCCGGGCTCGCGCTGGAACGCCGCGAAATACTTTCGCCCGAACTCGTCTCCCGTCTCCGACGGCTTGAGCAGCGCACGCGCTTGCGCGAGCAGGGATTCCGCCTCGCTTGTCGTGAGGGGCTCGTCCGCGTCCAGCATCTCGTCAACACGCACGATCAGCTCCGAGACGGGATGCAGCCAGGCGAACTGCGGATGGTTGATGACGAGTTGCAGCAACTCTCCACTTGAGACCGAGCCGTGTACCACCTCGTAAGTCGCCCGCTCCGTATCGAGCAGCGTCTTGTGCAGACGCAGTAACACACTGCGCAGTCCAACCAAGCGCTCAAGTGTGGCGTCCGACGCCGTATCGCCCGCAGTGCTCTCGACCATAGCTTCTCCTCCAACTACTGTCGTCTTCTCGTCACGCTTCGCCAATCCGTTCATGCCCTTCAAGTCGCCATCTTACCCCACCTTGATCTTTCAACACTCATCCGGGCTACCGGATGATTTTCTCTCAGTCCGTCGCCACCCTTTCACGTCCGAGGTCTGTTGCGAGTGGCATCTCATTTACATGCCGCGCCCGCCCTTCTATTAGTAGCCAGGCGAACAGTCCGCTCGTAAGTGCGAGCGACGCCGCAATCAAGACGACGACGCGGAAGCCTTTGACGAACGACTCTCCGAGGGCGCGTTTGACTACTTGTTTCGTCTCACCCTGCAACTCGACTGGAATAGTGATTGTAGCAAGACGGCTCGTCTGCGCTTCGAGCGCGGCGCGAGTCTCCACGGGAAGGTCTATAGCCCGGAGGCGAGAGTTAAAAGTTCTAGTGAAGACTCCGGTCATGACGATTCCGAGCACGGCGATAGAGATGAGCCCCGCAGTTCGGGAGACCGCGTTGTTGATGCCCGAAGCGATGCCTGCATGTCGCTCGTCAACGGCTCCCATCACGGTTGTCGTTAAAGGCGCGACGCTCGCCGCCATGCCGAGGCTCATCAAGACGACTGCCGGGAAAAAGCTCGTCCAGTAACTTTCCGCGCCTGCGCCCGGCAGGCAGAAGAGGGCGAAGCCCGCGCTCGCGACGATGGGACCGACGACGAGTGGCAACTTCGCGCCGTAGCGCCGGACGAGTCCGCCCGCCCAGCGCGATAGGATGAACATCGTCAGCACGAACGGAAGAAGCGCGGCTCCGGCGGCGGTCGCCGAATAGCCCTGCACCTGAATCAGGTTGAAGGGCAGAAAGAACATCAACCCGCCCAGCGCGCCGTAGAGGAAAAATGTCAGAAGGTTCGCCCCCGCGAAAGTCTGCGAACGAAAGAGCGCAAGGGGCATCATCGCACGCTGCCCGCGTCTTCGCTCGACGATGACGAAGAGGATGAGCAGCACAACTCCCATTGCAAGGCTCGCCGCCACACGCGCGTCGCTGAAGCCGCGCTCGCCCGATTCGAGCAGTCCGTAAACGACGCCGCCCAGTCCAAGCGTCGCCATCACGGCACCGAGGATATCTAAGCGCTCACCCGCGCTCTCGTCGCGGCTCTCCGGTACGTGCCGCCAGGTGATGGCGAGCACCAGAGCCGCCAGCGGCAGGTTGATGAAAAATATCCAACGCCAGGAGACGTTCTCGACGAGCCAGCCGCCGAGCACGGGTCCTACGCCAGCGGAGATAGCCGTGAAGCCCGACCACGTGCCGATGGCGCGCCCACGATCTTCTTTTGAAAAGGACGCGCTGATGATCGCGAGACTTCCCGGAACAAGCATCGCCGCGCCTACGCCCTGCACGGCGCGCGCGGCGATGAGTTGCACGGTCGTCTGTGACAGTCCGCACCCGGCGGAAGCTATCGCGAAGAGCACGATGCCTGCGGAGAAGACGCGCTTTCGTCCCCACCGGTCGCCCAGAGAGCCGCCCGCCAGAATCAGCGCGGAGAGCATCAGCGAGTAAGACTCGACGATCCACTGCGCGCCGACGATGTCTGTTCCCAGCTCGCGCTGAAGCACCGGCAACGCGACGTTAACGACCGTGCTGTCAATGAACGTAATGCTCGACCCGATGATGGTCGCCGCCAGCACCCACGGCGCAGCGCGTTTCGAGCACGGGGCGACAGCCTCCCCGACCCGAATCACAGCCTCGTCACACGGCGCTTTAACGACGGTCGTCAATTTTATGCTTTCCCGGTTCTACGCGCCCCTTTCAAGCCACACTCACCGGCAAATGCGCAGGCTCGACGCGGAATCTTCTTGCCGCGACGACAGCGAGCGCGATGAAGATCATCAGCACAACTAATTGCGTCAGCAAGAACGGCGGCTCGGATTGCGTCGGAGCCAACGCTTTCAGCGCGGACAGTTTCTGGAAAGCCTGCACGACCCCGACGAAGACGTTCAGATACAGAGCCAGCGCAGCGCTGACGACGTAAATCCAACGCCATGCCCCTGCGAGGTGGTGGACATAGCGCGCGAAGATCGCCACCGCCAGCACAAAGAGCGAGATGACGCCCACCCAGTGCGGCGCCCCGAAGTGTGTGAGCGGGAAGCCGAAGCCGGTCACGCTCGTCGCCACCGTGCTCGCCAGAAAGAGCGTAGTCCAGCGATTGAGCCGCCTCCCCGTGAGCAGCCCGCACAAGACGACGAATCCGGAAGCGATTCCAATCAGGCTGATGACGACGTGCACGTGCGTGAATGTCTTGAGATCGAAGAGCATGATATCTCCCTTCAGCGTCAGTTTGTCGTTTGAACTTACAACTACGCCTTGACGAACGTGAGCAGATCAGCGTTGATCTGATCCTTGTGCGTCGAGCACATGCCGTGCGGTAAGCCCGGATAGACTTTAAGCTGGGAGTCTTTGACGAGCTTGGATGAGAGCATAGCCGACGCGCCAATCGGTACGATCTGGTCGTCGTCGCCGTGCATGATGAGCGTCGGCACGTCTATCTTCTTCAGGTCTTCCGTAAAGTCCGTCTCGGAAAATGCCTTGATGCAATCGAAGGCAGCTTTATGTCCAGCCAGCATCCCTTGCAGCCAGAACGAGTCCCGTAGCCCTTGCGAGACCTTGGCATCCGGACGGTTCGCGCCGTAGAACGGGGCGCTCAGGTCTTTGAAGAACTGCGAGCGGTCGGCAAGCACGCCGGCGCGAATCTGGTCGAACGCTTCAATCGGCAAGCCGCCGGGGTTTGCTGCCGTCTTCAACATCAACGGCGGTACCGCGCCGATGAGCACGGCTTTGGCGACCCGTCGCGTGCCGTGGCGACCGATATAGCGTGCGACTTCACCGCCGCCCGTCGAGTGCCCGACATGAATGGCGTCCTTCAGGTCGAGCGCTTCGGCGAGCTTCGCCAGGTCGTCTGCATAAGTGTCCATCTCGTTGCCGCCCCACGTCTGACTCGATCTGCCGTGCCCGCGTCGGTCATGCGCGATGCAGCGGTAACCGCGCGCTGCCAGAAACAACATCTGATCCTCCCACGCGTCGGCGCTGAGGGGCCAGCCGTGGCTGAAGACCACGGGCTGTCCCTCGCCCCAGTCCTTGTAGTAGAGGTTGATGTCCGCAGAATTCTCTTCGCCAATCTTGATGTAAGCCATGGCAATTCTCCTCTTGCAGTTGTTGCGACGTTGATCATCGCCGAAACCGCTTGCGAGGTGGGCGGGGTCGTGGGTTGTTTTGGAGTACGTCAGGCGCGCATTAGATGCGCGGCGCGAATATCATTACTCAACTATCATTGATTTGCCTGAACGGCAAGGCTGAAAAACTTCTTCAGCGCGGCTTTTGTTTCCGTCGGGCTCACATGCCGATCCCTTTGAGGTGGTAGCGGTCTGTGTCGTAGTAGCGCGCGACATCAACCGTGTTGAGCTTGCCGAGGACGGAGACGAGATCGACGAGCGAGAGATCGCAAGCCGGGGCGACGCCGCGCGCCGAGACCATCTTGCCGAAGTCGCCCGCCGCCAACGCGTCTGCCGCGCGCGCGCCGAACATCATCCCCATGATGCGATCAATGGGCGAGGGCGCGCCGCCGCGTTGCGGGTGTCCGAGCGAGACGGAGCGCGCGTCGTAAGGGGTCTCGGCGCGGATGTTGCGCGCGAGCACCTCGCCGATGCCGCCGAGGCGCGCATGCCCGAAGGAGTCGTGGCGATCGTCAACCGTGATCAGCTCGCCGTCCTCCGCGTAAGCCCCTTCGGCGACGACGATCACGGAGTAGTGCGGGCGCGACGGGTCGCGCGTGACGCTCGCCGGATCGCCCAGACGCTCGCGCAGGTGTCGGTAAACTTTCTCGTAGCGGAACGGGTGTTCGGGGATGAGGACGAGGTTGGCTTGCCCCGCCACGCCAGACCAGAGCGCGAGGTGACCTGCGTGTCTCCCCATCACCTCGACGATCTGCACCCAACCGTGCGAGCCGGCGGGCGTGCGCGAGCGCTCAATGACTTCCGTCACGTTTCTGAGCGCCGTGTCGAAGCCGAGCGTGTAGTCAGTCCCGGCGAGGTCTTTGTCAATCGTCTTCGGCACGCCGACCATCGCAACATTTGATTGGGCGAGACGCGCGGCGACGCCGAGCGTGTCCTCGCCGCCCATCGCGACGACCGCATCGAGACCGAGCCGGGAGATGTTCTCCAAGACCTCGCCGGAGCGATCCACGCGCTCTCCCTCCGGCGCGACGGCATGGAAAGGATTGGTGCGCGACGAGCCGAGGTTCGTCCCGCCATCGCGATCCCAGCGGCGCACCGTGGCGCGGTCGAGCGGCAGCACGCCCGGCAGCGGGTCGAGCAAGCCGCGCCAGCCGTCGTAGAGTCCGACGACTTCGATGTCGTGCTCCGAGGCACGATAGACCAGCCCCTTGATCGCGGGGTTCAATCCCGGCGCGTCACCTCCGCCCGTCAGTACTCCAATTCGTCTCAACGAAAGCACCTCTACCGCGTAAATTATTCGTCGCCGCTATTCTCAACTTCTCGCGCGGCTGCCGAATGGATCAACGAACGTTGATAAAATTTCATGTGCGCGACGCGACGACGTGCGGCGCAGTTTTTTCTGCGCGCGGCTCAAGTCCGAGTCGTTCAACGCATCAGCCGACGCTTCGACTCTTCGATGAGTTGATTGTTCCTCTCGTATGACACTTCCGAATGCTCTGCGGACGCGCTTGCCTCTTTCGGCGGATAACGGTGCACAGCGTAAACCGGATACGCCTCCGTGCGTAGATGCGCGAGCGTGTGATGACCGCGCCGCGCCGCGCGCTCGTGCCTGAGCGCGGAGATGTCTATGGGCGCGACGACGATGCGCTCGCCGGGTCCGGGCGACGCCTGCGCGAGGATGCGACCATCGTAGTCCACGACCTGACTGCCGCCGGGCCAGGAGTACGGCGGGTAGTGCTTGAGGCTCGCGCCCTGATTC
>JAVXVR010000284.1:0-4430 GCA_032230165.1 Acidobacteriota bacterium
TCAGGCGTTGCTCTTAGCCGCCCCCGCCGCTATCCCAAAGGCAGACCTTCACGACAGCGCGAGCGTCGAGACGGTCTTGCCCGAACAGGGCATCGGCTACGTCACCTTCAACCGCGAGCCGGGCGGGCGCGATCAAGTCGGGCGCGCCTCGACCATCCGCTCGCTCCAGCAGTTGGGGGAAGCGTGGAGCGAGAAGCACCCGACGATTCCCATCGCCGTGGGCGACATCAGCCGCAGGGGTGGGGGTCCCTTCCCGCCGCACGCGTCACACAAAGATGGACGCGACGCCGATCTCCGTCCGCTCACTAACAACGGTCGCAACGAGCCGACCAACATCGACGCCGTCAACTTCTCCCACGCACTGACGAGAGAGTTGATTCTCCTGATCCGTGAACAGTTCGACCCAGAGGTCATCTTCTTCAACGACCCTCTGACCATTCAAGAGGGCTTGACGAGGCACGCCAAGGGGCATGGCAACCACTTGCACGTCCGCTTTAGATAACCGGACGCTTTGACGAAGACCTCGGACATACCATTGCGCGTTTGAGGCGCGCGGCAAGCTGACGGCAGCACGCGCGCCGCTTGAGAAGTCCCACCCCTTAGCAGCCCTACTCCTCCCACGCCCGGAAGTTCGACCGCCTCACGTCAACCTGATCCGCCACGGGCGCAAGATTTGCCGCCCGTGGCGGATTCCCCCCCGCAGACGTTGTCTCATCAACAAGCACCGCGACTACGGGCGGTCGCAAATTTAATGTCGCAACCCGTGCGCGAAGCTGTTACAATCCCACGCCCGAACGCGAAGCCTAGGAGAAGCAAACGATGCGATGCAGCAACTGCGGTAACGATCTCCCCTCCGGCGTCCGCTTCTGCCCGAAGTGCGGCAGCGCCATCGCCCCCGCCACCGCGCCCGTCCTCAGCGCACAGCCGACGACATCCTTCGGCGCGCAGTCGTCGCCCCAGCCGCTTTCGGGCGGCGGCATGATGCAGCAGCGCAAAAAGTCCGGTTGCGGCAAGGCGCTGCTCATCGTGCTCATCATTTGCCTCCTCCTGCTCGGTGTGCTCGGCGGGCTCGGCTACTACGGCTACAGAGCCCTCGGCGATAAGCTGAAATCTTCGGAGGCTTACACGGTCGCCCTCAACGCGCTCAAAGAGAACTCGACGGTCGCCGAAAAGATGGGCGCGATCAAAGAGACAGGCTTCCCGCTCGGCACCTTCAACGAGCAGGCGGGCGGCACGGGCGAGGCGATTTATCACATGTCCGTGACGGGCACGAAGACGACAGGGACTTACGACGTGGTGATGATCCGGCGCGGCGGCAAGTGGTATCTGACGAACGGCAAGCTTACGCTCGCGAGCGGCGAAGTCATCCGCATGAAGTCGCCCGAATTGGATCGACCCTACGGCGATCCAGTGAACTCGAACGGCAACGACAACACGAACATGCCTCCGCCTCCGCCCGTGCCGGGGCGCGCGAGCGGTGCCGCCGTCTCCGGCGGGATACTCGACTCCAAGGCGACGAGCAAACCCGATCCGGCATACCCGGCAGTCGCGAAAGCGGTGAAGGCTTCGGGCGCGGTCGTCGTGCAGGTCACGGTGGACGAGCAGGGTAAGGTCATCTCCGCGCACGCCGTCTCAGGTCATCCACTGCTGCGCGCGTCGGCGGAGGCGGCGGCACGACAGGCGCGTTTCCAACCGATGCTGCTCTCAGGTCGCCCCGTGAAAGTGACCGGCATGTTGACCTACAACTTCGAGGCGCAACCGTAGGTCGCCCCGGCGACGCGCGGGCGCGATCCTATTCGACGACGCGCGTGCAGTTTGAGACAGCGCGACGTGCGCGATCAGCGTTCATGTCATACCTCATCGACGGCAACAACGTGATGGCGCAGCGCGTCGGTTGGCACAGGGACAAGCCGAAGGCGCGGCGTGGGCTGATGGATGAGCTGGCGAACTTCGCCGCGCGCAAAGGCGTGCGCGTCGCGGTCGTCTTCGACGGCGCGCCCGAAACGCACTTCGCCGACGGCTCAAGTTATCGGGGCGTAAAAATCCACTATGCGGCGCGCGGCTCGAACGCCGACGAGCGCATCAAGGCGATGGTTGAGTCGGCACGCGAGCGCAGGACGCTGCGCGTCGTCACCTCTGATCGCGCGCTCGCCGATTACGTCCGGCTCTGCGGCGTCGGCGAGGTCGTGCGTTCGGGCGAGTTCCGCAGGTTGATGGAAGAGCCGAGCGCGAAGGAATCCGCGACGGCGGGCGAGGAGAAGCACGAGATTCAAGCCGACACGTCTCACTGGCTGCGCTACTTCGGCGTGGACGGCGAGGATAACGACGAAGAGGACGACGAGTGAGATCGTCTTAGCGCGGCGGCGTCATCTCATCAACCACGGCGCGCTCGTAGCATCATGCCGTTTTAGAATCCTTCCTTCTGCGGGGCGGGCGTGCCCGTCGTCACGAAGCGGAATTGTTTGACCCGCCCGCACGTTGCCTCGCTCAACACTTCGGGCGCGCCGTAAGGGTGTGTGACATCCTGCACGAAGATGGTTTCGGGGACGTGTGAGTAGAGCGGGAAGTCCACCGGATCAGCCGTCGCTTCAGTGAGTCGTCGCGCCCGCTCCGCGTTCTGCCCCTCATACCACGTCCCCCGCCCGCTCAGGATGTCGAGGTAAGCGTTTACGTAAACGCTCCTTGTCGTGAACGACGTGAAGGCTTGTTGCAGCCGATTCGTCGCGGGGACGACGTTCGTGCCGGTGAACTTCAACCCGAACCCCGTCAAGAGGAACAAGCAGACGAAGGCGACGAGCGCGCCGG
Organism: Acidobacteriota bacterium; assembly: GCA_032230165.1. Taxonomy (GTDB): domain Bacteria; phylum Acidobacteriota; class Blastocatellia; order Pyrinomonadales; family Pyrinomonadaceae; genus JAIVGV01. The sequence goes on from JAVXVR010000284.1 coordinate 2,806, forward strand.
TCGCCCACGCCGGCATGGAAAAATCGATCTCTCGTTGAGAGAGATCGACGAAGAGAGTAGTGAGCATGAAGAACCAGCCCAGGACGATGCCGTATGAGTAAACGTTCTTGACGCGGTATGGCATGCTGTTGACGCCCACGCCGACGGCTGAAAAGAGCGCCGCGTTCGCGACGACGACCGTGCACAGCAACGCCACGAGCACCCACCACCAACGCACGCCGTGGATGAACGACAGCGGCTCGCGCACGCGGTCGCGGTTGGCGAATAAAAAAAGAAGATAGAGGACACTGACGATGAGCAAGGGCGTCGAGGTCAAAAGCTCGATCACGAGGTAGAGCGTGAACCCTATCGCGCCGAGAAATACTTCAGCCGCGCCGACCTGCGCACCCAACGCGCGGACACGGACGAGATTGCCGGGTGAGAAGAAAGAGATGACCCCGAACAAAACGCACAGAATAAAAAACGCTAAGCTCGCTTTATTAACTTTTCTGAATTTGACGAGATGAAACAAACTGATCGAGCCGAACGTGCCCACTAAGAACAGCGTGGAGATTTCGTTCAAGCCCGCGACGAGCGCGATCAAGATCGCCATGAGTAAGGAGATGAGTCCTTTATCTCGAAGCGTCGCCGCGCGGTCGAGTTTGACGTAGAGCGCGAGGATGAGTAGCGAGACGAACACCGCGCCGACGTATTGAATGTTCGTTGAGAGCCAGTAGAAGCCGGTCGTGATGTCCGGCGTGATGCCGACGAGGAAGGCGTACAGAGTAGCCGAGAGGGAGAATTGCGTGCGGCGACTAAACGACGCGCCGAAAAAGGTCTTGACGAAATAGAAGAGGCACGCGAACCCCGCGAGAAAAAGTACGACGGGGACAATTTTGTAGAGCGTCAGCCAGTTACCGCGACTCGCCAAGAGGCTTTGCAGAAAGAAGGAGGTGTAGCGACCCGTCCAGTTGAAGTACCACCAACGGGCTGCTCCGAGCGCGCCTGACTCGCGCGCGCGCAGCAGGGCGCGGTAATCGTCGCCGCTCGGATAGTTGTATTGAGAAATCCAGAGCAGCGGGAAAAAGAGGAGCGCGAGCAGGAGTGATGAGATCACATGATGCTTCTTCCTCAACATACACTAGAGAGAGTCAGTCGCCACCGTCAGCGTTCAATTTGCGCTCGCGAAAGAAGAGAAAGAGCGGCAACGCCAGAGACACCCCGACCGCCAGATTACACAGAACGTAGAGCCACAGATTCTTCATGCCGCGCCGCCGCCCTTCGGAAAAGACGAAGAGCCACAAGACGAACGACGACACGATAACATCCATGGCGAAGAACGCCGAAACGTGCGTTTGGAAAAGCTGTCTGAAGAGCAGAGGCACGTCGAAGCCATACGTCGTCAGAAACGGAAAGAGCTGCGAGAGCGGGAGTATCGCGCCGAGGAGCGCGGCGATAAGATAGAGCCATTGCATGAGCGTCTCTCCGAGTTAAATCAGATGAGCGGAGCGTCGGGTTAAGCTGGTGACACGAAGGCGGAGTGTGCATGCAAACGCTTCAATGCTTCACACGGTAAGAAACATAGACGCAACCGTTTTTGAAGGGCTTGCAATCGAGCAGCTCCAGATCAATCTGATGATCCATTT
>JAVXVR010000383.1:0-3098 GCA_032230165.1 Acidobacteriota bacterium
GCGGGCGGCACGGGGCTCGGACTCTCCATCGCCTATCAGATCGTCCGCGACCACGGTGGTACAATAAACGTCCGCAGCCGCGAGGGTCACGGCACGACGATCATCATTGAGTTGCCGGGAAATCAGAAATGAGAGAAGGACTGTCAGTTGTCCGTGGTCAGTCGTCAGTTGTTTGCGTTCAACGGGCGCAGCGCTGAGAATGAGCTTGAACAGTGTAACGAATGACAACTGACGACTGACCGCGGACAGCATTCGGCTATGGCAAACATTCTCATCGTTGATGACGAACAGGGGATGCGGCAACTGCTGTCGCTCGTCTTCGGGCGCACGGGGCACAAGGTGCGCGCGGCGGAGAACGGGCTGCGCGCGCTCACGCTGCTGCGCGAACAATCTGCCGATCTCATCATCTCGGACGTGCGGATGCCAGACATGGACGGCATCGCGCTGCTGCGCGAGGCGCGCCAGTTGCTGCCCGACGTGGCGGTCGTGATGATGACCGCCTTCGCTACCGTCGAGACGGCGCGCGAGGCGTTCAAGCTCGGCGCGGACGACTTCATCCAGAAGCCCTTCGACGTTGACGAGCTGAAGCTCATCGTCGAGAAGGCTCTGGAGCTGCGCCACCTCAAGCAGGAACTCGAAGACTGGAAGAAGACGCAGAGCGAGCGCGGGCGACTCGACCAGATCATCGGTCGCTCCGAGCGGATGCAGGCGGTCTATCAGATGATCGACACGGTCGCCGCCGTGCAGTCCACGATCCTCATCTACGGCGAGTCGGGCACGGGCAAGGAACTCGTCGCGCGCGCCATCCACAACTTGAGCCCCCGCGCCGACAAGCCCTGCGTCTCGATCAACTGCGGCGCGTTTACCGAGACGCTGCTCGAATCCGAATTGTTCGGCTATGTGCGCGGCGCGTTCACCGGCGCGAACGCGAACCGCAAAGGCTTGTTCGAGGCAGCGCATCACGGCACGATCTTTTTAGACGAGATCGGCGAGATGACTCCGGCGATGCAGGTCAAGCTCCTGCGCGTGCTGCAAGAGCGAAAGGTGCGACCCGTCGGCGGGCACGAGGAGATCGAGGTGGACGCGCGTGTCATCGCCGCGACTAATCGCGATCTCAAAGCGATGGTCGCGACGGGCAGTTTTCGCGAAGATTTGTTCTACCGCGTCTCGGTCATCCCTATCGAGCTTCCGCCTTTGCGCGACCGACGCGAAGACATCCCCGATCTCGTCAACCACTTCGTCCAGAAATTCTGCGCTCAGGCGGGGCGCGCGCTCGCCGTCACGCCCAAGACGATGGAACTGTTAGAGCGCTACGACTTCCCCGGCAACGTCCGCGAGCTGGAGCACACCATCGAGCGCGCCGTCGCACTCGAACGCACCGACGCCATTCAGCCCGAACGTCTGCCCGAACAGATCACGCAGTACAACCCCGCGCGCATCGCCGAATCGTTCGATCTGCCGGACGAAGGGATCAACCTCTCGGCTCACCTCGATCAACTCGAAAAGACTTACCTGCTCGAAGCGTTGCGCCGCACGGGCGGCAACCAGACGCGCGCCGCCGAACTGCTCCAACTCTCCGTGCGCTCTTTGCGCCACCTCCTCGACAAGCACGGCGTCCGCAGCCTCACTGCGCAACTGAGATCGGATTCCGCGCGCAGCGCAAACGACTGAGACGCGCGCGACGACACGAGCCCGCGTCGCCGATCCCGGCACGCCGACTAGCGCACGCGCGGCGATGTCGGCATCGCGTGCGCTTTGTTGTCTGAATAATCATCGCGCGCGAATTGGTCGGTCATGTCTGGCACATACCTTGCTCTAGTTAGTCGCGCATTGACCGTCCACCCGGTCAGAATGATTCGCGCGAATCGAGCTTCAAATATGAACATCCTTCATTCACCCAGGCGAGGCGATCAGGGTTTCTCGCTGATCGAGCTTTTGATCGTCGTCGCGATCATCAGCATCATCGCCGCCATCGCTATCCCCAACTACCTCGAATCGCAGCACTCGGCTTGCGCCGCCTCAGCCATCTCGTCGCTGCGACAGATTCATTCGAGCGAAGTCGCCTACCGCACGGCGAATGATCGCTACACCGATCTCAACACTTTAGGCGCGTCGAATTACCTCGGCGATCCGCTCGTCGTGGCGGGCGCGAAGAGCCGCTACCGCTTCACGGCGACGGCTGACGCCGCCGACCCCGATCTCAACTACCAAGCTACCGCCACTCCCACGCTGCTCCCCGTGCGCTGGCGACATTTTTTCGTTGATGCGACGGGCGTCATACGCTCCCGTCTCAACGCGCCCGCCAGCCCTTTAAGCCCTCCCATCGGTTAACGGCGTAACCTTGCCTGAAAGGTCGCGCCGCCCATCTCGTTTGACAAAATCCGTCACGTCCAGACTGACGGGTTTTGTTATCAGCCCGCTTTTGTCCGTGTCCGCCCGCTCTTGCTCTACCTGCGAAACGTGCGAAAAAGCCTTAAAAGTCGCTGATCTTCACACCGCGTCGCGTTGCGCGCCGCGTGGCATGAAGCTTGTTTGCTCTTAGGTCGTCACAGTCGCGCAAGCACGGCGCGTGAAGCCAATTTGACGGCGACCGACGGCGCGAATATCCCCTCAGAAATTGCTACAAGGAGCATAGAAAAACATGCAGAAGAAAAATCAAACAGGTTTCTCGCTGATCGAGCTTTTGATCGTCGTCGCGATCATCGGCATCATCGCCGCCATCGCGGTTCCGAACCTCCTCTCCTCGCGCCGCGCGGCGAACGAAGGTTCCGCCATCGGCTCGACCCGCTCGCTCAACACGGCGGAGATCGAATACTTCACGACCACAGGTCAGAATCTCAGCTACGGCACACTCGTGCAGCTCAACGCTGGCGGCTTGATCGACAGCGTCCTCTCCGGCGGCACCAAGAGCGGCTACGGCTTCGCGGTTGCCAACCTCGTGGCTGGCGGCGCGGGCGCGGCGGCGCAGTTCGACGTGACGGCGACGCCCGTCTCCTTCAACGCGCTGACGGGTACGGGCACACGCGGCTTCTACTCGAACGAGACGGCGGTCATCTACGGCTTGCCGGGCGCAGCCGCTGGTACGCGCGCCGTGCCGG
>JAVXVR010000387.1:0-3397 GCA_032230165.1 Acidobacteriota bacterium
GGATTGAAGACGGCAGACAGCAGATTTGAGAATCCGCAATCCGCAATCCGCAATCCGCAATTGATGGAATCCGCAATCCGCATTTGCTTCAGAAGCCTCCCGTGAAGATGCGGAAGAAGCTGACGACGGGCAACATGCTCATCACCGTGCGGATCGTCTTCAGCCGGTTGCCCGTGACGATCACCTGGTCGCCCGGCGAGAGGAAGAAGTTATCGGGCTGCTTGCCCTTCTCAATCGCCGCGACGTTGATGTAGGTCTGCTTCATGTAGCCGTTCGGCAGTCGCTGGTTGATGATGACTTTGCTCTTATTGCCCGTGTCGAGGACGCCGCCCGCGAGCGCGAGCGCTTCGGTGACGGAGAGGCGGCGCGTCATCGGTCGGATGCCCGGCTGCCCCACGTCGCCGACGACCCAGAAGACCGCCGACTGCGCCTTGTCCAGCGTCACCGTCACTTTCGGATCGGCGATGTACTCGTCGAGTTTCTTCCTGATCTCATCCTGCACCTGCACGGTCGTCTTGCCGCCGACGAAGATGCCTTCGGGGATGAGCGGGTGCGTAATGACAGCGTTGGGCGGGACGACGATGCCCGCCTTCGAGTAGCGATCCTGATAGGGACCGAAGACCGTGATCGAGATGATGTCTTCGGGACCGAGCCGGTAGGTCGCCATGAAGTTGTTGTAGTAGGGCGTGACGCTCGCCTCTTCTTCCGAGAGCCCTTCGTGGCGACCCGCCTGCATCTCCGGCGACACGTCCGTGCGAACGGTCGCGCTCGTCTCGTCAGGCTCCATGCGCTCGCCCGGCTTCTGCGGGGCGGTGCTCGGCGCGGGCTGCGTCGTGCGCTGCCGCGTCTGCTTGTCCTTCCCGTCTTTCTTCGCGGGCTGCGGCTGCTGCGCGAGCGCGGCGAGCGGCGCAGTAGTTGTGAGTGCGATGAATGTTGCGAGTGCGAGCGTGGCGAATTTGGCTGTGCGTATCCTCATGACTGTTAACCTCTCGAAAACTTCCGTCTCATCCGTGGCGAAACTCTTCAGCGCGCGCCGCGACCGAAGAGGATCGTCTTGACCGTCTCGAACAAAATGATCGCGTCGAGCACGAGACTCTGGTTCTTGATGTAGTAGAGATCGTATTGCAGCTTCTGGCGCGCGTCCTCGACCGAAGAACCGTAGGGGTATTTGATCTGCGCCCAGCCCGTTAAGCCCGGCGCGATCAAATGTCGCTGCTCATAGAAAGGAATCTCTTCCGCCAACTGCTTGACGAAGTGCGGGCGTTCCGGTCGGGGTCCGACGAAGTTCATCTCGCCCTTCAAGATGTTCCAGAACTGCGGAATCTCGTCCACGCGAATCTTGCGTATGACGCGCCCGACTCTGGTCACGCGGTCGTCGTCCGTTTTCGCCCAGACGGGACCCTCTCGCTCCGCGTCCGCGCGCATCGAGCGGAACTTCATGATCATGAACGTGCGCCCGTTCTTCCCCACGCGCTCCTGCCTGTAGAGCGCGGGTCCCGGTGATTCGAGCTTGATGAGCGCAGCGGCGACGAGCGCGATGGGGAGCGAGACTATCGCGCCGACGAACGCGACGACGCGGTGAAAGCTCGCGCGCACGAATTCCTGAAAACGCGCGCGCCGTCCCCGTCCCGAAAAGATGAGCCACGACGGACGCATCATCGCCAGATGCACGCGCCCGGTGAGTCGTTCGTAGAACGCCGCGCACTCCTCGATGGCAACGTCGCCCGACAGGCTCAGATCGAGTAGCTGCTGCGTGGGAAACCGACCGCGCCTGTCGCCCATGCCGACGATGATGCGATCCACGCCGTCGCGCTTGACGATGCCTCCCATGTCTTCCATCAAGCCGAGGACGCGCGGGTTGACGATTGACTGCCCGACCAGCTCCGGCTTGTTATCGACGAAGCCGACGATGCGATAGCCCGCGTCGGGACGCCCCAAGACCTCGCGCGCAATCTCGCGTGCAAAGTCGCCGGAGCCTACGATCAAAATCTTCTCACCGACGAGCGGGTGCCCCATCAGCCAGTGGATCGAGACGCGCCAGCCGACCATCAGCCCGAGCGCGAGCGGGAGCGCGATGAGCGAGACGCCGCGCCCGATCATCAGGTGCGGCACGGCGTAGAAGACGAAGGCGAGCGCGACCCACGCCAGCCCCAGAGCCTGCACGAGCCGCAGCACCAGCTCGCGCCGGTCGTTCATCACGACGAAGTCGTAGAGATCGTAGAGGTAAAACGCGCTCATGCAGAAGACGGAGACGAGCGCGGCTTTGTAGTAGCCGTGGCGCGTGATCAACTCGCGGGGTGCATCGTCCCAGCCGAAGCGGATGAGTGTCGCCGCCACCATCCCGCCAAAGAGCAGGCACGCCTCGGCGGCGAGCAAGAGCAGCGTGCGGAGGTTGTGGCGGCGCGCAGACATAAACAATTCAAGTGACGAGTGACTGGTGACAAGTGACAGGCAGGAAAAAGAAAACGGCTTTGCTCGTCACTTGTCACCTATCACTTGTCACTGCTTTCCATCCCTTCGCGGCGCTGGTAGTAGCGTCGCTGGTAATAGTAGCTGCTCTCGTCGGGCTGCTCCGGCGCGCCGTTGAGGACTACGCCGAGCAGTCGCTCGCGCGGGAGCGGTTCGAGCACGCGGTCGAGCGCGGCGAAGCGCGTCTTGCCTGAGCGGACGACGACGAGCGCCGAGTCCGCGCGGTTAATCAACACGGTCGCGTCGGTGAAGATGCCGAGCGGCGGCGCGTCGATGATGATGTAGTCGAACATCCGGCGCAGCTCCGCGAGCACGGCGCTGAACTTCGGTCCTGAGAGAATCTCTGCGACCGTGTCGCGCGTCGAGCCGCCGGGCAGCAGGTGCAGCCCCGACGGTTCGAGCCGGACGATCGTGTCGGCGAGCGTCGCCTCGCCCGCAAGGACTTCGGAGAGCCCCGCGGGGGCTTCGATGCCGAGGTAGTCTGCGGCGCAGGGGTTGCGCAGATCGCCATCCACGAGGATGGCGCGCACGCCGTCGGTCTGCGCCAGGAGCCCCGCGAGGTTGAGCGAGGTGACGGTCTTGCCTTCCATCACGCCCGCGCTGGTAACGACGAGCGCCTGCAACTTCTTCCGCTCGCTCGCGTGCAGCACGCGCGTGCGCAAACTCCGATACTGCTCGGCGTGCGGCGAGCGCGGATCAGTGATCGCGACAAGGTGTGGCTCGACGCGCGCGACGGAAATCTCCACGGAGGGAAACTCCGCCGCGCGCGCCGACCCGACAGCGTCCACAGTTGCCCCAGCAACACGCGAAGCCCGCGCGCCGGAGAGTGCCGATCCGGCTGCGGCATGACCCGTGTGCTCAGTGGACGCTGAGTCGTGCGCCGTGAATGTCGCCGCCACTGCGGCGACCTCCGGCGCGTGGAAAAAAG
>JAVXVR010000528.1:0-3472 GCA_032230165.1 Acidobacteriota bacterium
CCTTGTGCGTTGTCTTGAGCCGTGGTTGGAGCAGCGCCCTTAGCAGTAGTAGTGCCCTGACCTTTCGCCCCGGTGGTTGCGGCGGCGGCGCGTGCGCGTCCGCCGGCTCGCTCGCCGAAGCCGACCGTCTTGCTGACGCGCATGTTGACCGAGAAGAAACCCGTCGCCTGCCCGAAGTTGCGCGGGATGATCGTCTGACCGGGTTTGGGTCGGATGTCGAAGTTGCCGAACGGCGTCACGTGAAGGTCACACGCCGCCGGGTTCGGGCTGGCGCAGGCGGGCGTCTGCGCGTCGGCGAACGCCGGTCGATCGTTGAAGGTCGTGTCGCCGTTGTTGTCGAGACCCGTCGTGATGTTGAAGGGACGACCCGCATTCACCGTGATGAGCGGGTTGAAGCGCAAGCCCCACCACGGCGAGTCTATGTTGCCGCCGAGGTTGAAGCTGTGACGGATGTCGCTCGACGCGCGCCCGTACTCGCCGCTCAGGTCGTAGCTATTCGCCGGGGTTGAGTTGAAGCCGTCGGTGTCGCTGTTCGCTTTGTTCAGATTGTAGAAGCCGAAGAGAGTGAACTTCGGATTAAGCCGCGTGTTGACCTGGAGCCGCAGTTGGTTCTGTTTGAGGATGCCGCTCGACTCGTAGATGAAGACGTTGCCTGCGGCGTCGCCAAGCGGGCGCGCGCCGCCGAAGGGCGCGTTGATGTTGCGCGAGCGCAGCATGTGGAGCGTGCGCGTGTTGATGTAAGTCGCCGTCGCGGTCATGTTGTGCGGGAGCTGCCGCTCGACGCTGAACGTGGACTGGATCGAGTAGGGCGCTTGAATGTCGTCCGCGAGTCGGCGCGTCGTGAGAGCCTGACGAAAGGGGCTCAACTGAGCGATGGTCGGCGCGTTCGGGTACTGAGAGAGAATGCTGACCGCTGCGGCGTTCTGCGCCTGAATCGTGGCGACCTGAGCGGCGGTGGCGCAGCCCGGCGACGCCGACGAATCGGCTCCGCACAGCACGGGCACGGGTCGCTGCGTGATGATGAACTGCTGCTGGTTCGTGCCGTTGAAGCGGTTCTCCGACAACGTCAGGTTCTCGCCGACGCGCTGGTAGAAGACGCCGAAGCCGCCGCGCAGGACGGTTTTGGGTCGCGCCTGCTTGCCGCCGAGCGAGTAGGCGAACGCGAGGCGCGGCGCGAAGTTGAACGCGCTGGAGATGTTCGTCTGGTTCTCGTAGCGCAAGCCCGCCGAGACCGTCAGGTTCGGGCGCACGCGCCAGTCGTCCTGGAGGAACGCGCCCATGTCGAACTGGCTCACGTCCGCCAAGGGGTCGCCGCCGGAGATGCTGAGCTGCGTCGGCACAGCGCCGGGCGTGTGCGCGAGCACGGCACGGAAGAGATCGAGCGAAGTCTGCGTGGGCGTGCCCGCGAAGACGAACGTGCCGTTGAAGCCCGACTGAGTGGTGTCCGTGATGCTCACGTCGCGCAGTCGCGCGCCGAACTTGAGTGAGTGCATGCCCCGCACCCACGTGGTGTAGTTTTGCAGTTCCCACTGCTTGTTTGTGTTGTGCGCGGGCGCGCTCGACGCCCCGCCCGCCGTGAACGCGCCGGAGACGTTGATCACGGGGCGCGAGATGTCGCCGCCCGACTGGCGCGTCGAGCGCTCTAACTGGAGGCGCGTCTCGTTGATGATGGTCGGCGTCAGGATCGCCGTCTCCGTCAACTGCACGCTCTGCTCCGTGTTCTGCGAGGCGGAGGTGCGCGTGATGCCGAAGAACGGATCGATGTCGAGCACCTGCTCGCTCGCTCCCGTGTTGCGCTGGCTGTTGTGCGAGTAGTTGTAGCGCGCGACGAGCGTGTTGTTCTTGTTGATGGCGTAGTCAACGCGCGGGCTGAAACTGGTGCGCCGGAACGGCACGACGATGGTGCGGTTGATCAACTCTAAGCCGAGCGTGGTGGGATCGATGATGTCGGTGTTGATGATCGAGTTGTTGTCGGTGTCGCGCTTCTCGAAGTTGACGAAGAAGGACGACTTCTTCTTCTGGATGGGTCCGCCGAAGTTGCCGCCGAAGTTGCGACCCTGCGAGGGCGCGCGCCGGTTGGCAAACGGATCGCGCGAATTCAAACTCTCGTCGGAGAAGCTGAAGAACGTCTGACCGCGGAAGCGATCCGAGCCGGGGCGCGTCAGAATCTCGATGCGCCCGAAGCCGATCTGATCGTACTCCGCCGAGAACGGATTCTGGTTAATGCGAATCTCGCGGATCGCGTCCTTGGGCGGAATCTGCCCGTTCGAGAAGCCGTCCACGTAAATCTGACCGCCGTTGGGTCCCGCCGCCGGACCCGCCAAAGCTTGTAGCGCCGCCGCCAAGTCATCTGGATCATCCGGCAGCGCGTCCAAATCTTTATCCTTGATGACGAGCGCGTTCTGGTTGTTCTCGGCTTCGGTGCTCACGCCCGTCTCCGCCTGAACTTTGACTTCTTCCGTCACCGTGAGGCGCAGCACGATGTCGAGCGCCTCGCGCCGCCCACTCGCTACGTTCACGTCCGCGTTCTCATAGAGGGCGAAGCCGCTCTGCGAAGCGCGCACGGTGTAATGACCCGGCGCGACGCCGCTGAAGGTGTAAACGCCTTCCTCGTTCGCAGTAGTCGTCTTCTCCGCGCCCGCAGCGTCCACGAGCGTGACGGTCGCGCCGACGACGACGCCGCCCTGCTCGTCCTTAACGACGCCGCGCAGAGACCCGGTCGGCTGCTGCGCGCCGCCGACGGTGAGCTGCTGCGCCGTCGCAAATGAGGCGACGAGTGCCAGCGCGAAGAAAAATGTCAGCCCGCTTGCGAGCAACTGTTTCAATAAGTGCATGATCGTTTCAATCGTCCTTCGTCTTTATCGGAGATACACGAAAGGGGCGCGAGGTAACACATCTCACCTCGCGCCCCGGTAAACATTTAGGGGAGCCCGATGCCGAGATCGATCCCGGCAGGCAAGCCAATGTCGGATGCGCCCGATGCGCCGCCCGCGCGCCGTGGCTGCGCCTGCAACACCGCGAGCACAGGCTCCGCGCCCACGAGCAACGTGATGGCGTTGACGCGCGTCGGGTCTGCGCCCGTCGTGCTCGACACGATGATAACGTCGCCCGGCTTGAGGTCTGCCAGCGTCGCCTGCGGCTGGCGGTCGATCATGTCGTTCAGGTCGAAGTTGCCGCCGCCCATCATGCGTCGCTGACCGCCCGGCGCGCCTCCCGGCGCACCCTGCGCGCCTTCGGGACGCCGCGTCTCGCCGCCCTGCGGCGGAGTGTTACCTGCGGGCTGACCCGCGCCGCCGCCGGGAGCGCCGAACCTGCCCGCGCCGCCGCCGGGACCCGCCATGCCGCCGCCCACGGCGCGCATCGTGATGAAGGCGAGCATCTGTCCCGCCTGCGGATCGAGCTTGCGTAAGTTAGAGTTGTCGCTGATGACGATGATGAGCTGCTGCTTCTGACCGCTCGGCGTGATTTTGAC
>JAVXVR010000544.1:0-5277 GCA_032230165.1 Acidobacteriota bacterium
TTCAGCACGCGAACGGGAAGCCGACGCCACCCGCCCTCCAATTTTTTCAGTCGCTCCTCGCCGACCGCCTGCCGCCACACGATCTCGGCGATCAAATAGACGCCGTTGAGCGCGCCCCAGATCACGTATGTCCAGTTGGCGCCGTGCCAGAGACCGCTGACGAGGAACGTGAAGAAGAGGTTGAAGTACCAGCGCGGGCGTGAGACGCGGTTGCCGCCGAGCGACAGGTAGACGTAGTCGCGGAACCACGTCGAGAGCGAGATGTGCCAGCGCTTCCAGAACTCGGAGATCGACTTGCTGAAGTAGGGGCGGTCGAAGTTCTTCATCAGCGTAAAGCCCATCACCTGCGCCGCGCCGAGCGCGATGTCGGAGTAGCCGGAGAAGTCGCAGTAAATCTGGAAGGCGAAAAAGATGGTGGCGACGATGAAGGAGACGCCGCGGTAGGAGTGTGGATCGTCGTAGACGAGGTTGACAAAGGGGGAGAGGCGGTCGGCGATGACGACCTTCTTGAACATCCCCCACAACATTAGTTGCAGTCCGGCGACGACGCGCGGGTAGTCGAAGTAGTGTCGCTCGTGGAACTGGTGCAGCAAGTTCTGCGGTCGCTCGATGGGACCGGCGACGAGTTGCGGGTAGAACATCACGTAGAGCGCGAAGATTCCGGCGTGCCGCTCGGCGGGGTGGCGACCGCGATAAACTTCAATCGTATAGCTCAGCGACTGGAAGGTGTGGAACGAGAGCCCGATGGGCAGCAGGATGTGAAGGAGCGGCGGCACGGGGGCGGCGAGGTGCAGCGCGCCGAGCGCCTCGCGCAGAGACCCGTTGAGGAAGTTGTAGTACTTGAAGAACGCCAACACGCCGACGTTGGCGCAGATGCTGGCGACGAGGTAAGCCTTGCGCCGACGCCCCTTCGCGTCTTCAATCAGGATGCCCGCCGTGTAATCTACGATGATCGTGAAAGCCAAGATCAAAATGTAGAGCGGCTTGAAGACCATGTAGAAGTAGCAGCTCGCGGCGAGCAGCATCGCCCAACGGAGGCGGTGGGGCAGCACGAAGAAGAGCGTCGTGACGACGGGGAAGAAGATAAGGAAGTGGAGTGAGTTGAAGAGCATGGATAAGCGTAGGAATCAATGGGGGCGCGCGGCGGCGGGCGCGCGACGGCTGTTAACGAATATAGCGTGCGGCTGCGACCGACGGCAACAAGTCTTTCGCTGCGGCGCGCACCTTCAAGCACTCTTGACAACCTCCACACGACTGCGGTCTGCTGCACTCATGCCCTCCGACAGCGCGCCGACCGCCGAGACAAAACTGCTGGCGGTCTCGTTCGCCTTCCCGCCGCTCGCCTACCCGCGCTCGATTCAGGTCGCGCGGCTCTTGAAGTACGTGCCGCTTCAGACCGTCCTCGTCTGCGCCGACGAGCGCGCGGCACGACGCGACGCGACGCTCGAACCCGACGCCGAAGCGACTCTCGCCGCCGTCCTGCGCGTCCCCTTCGCCGTCTCTCGCGCGCGCTCTTACGCGAACGCCGCCGCGCACCGCCTGAGCCGCCCGCTATGGAATCGCTGGAACAGACGACCCGACAGTTACGCCGCCTGGAAGACGCCCGCGCTCAAGGCTATCGACGACTACGCGCGCGCCAACGCTTACGCCCCCGAAGCCATCGCGACTTTCAGCCAGCCCGCCGTCGATCACCTGATCGGTCTCGAACTCAAACGACGCTTGCGCGTCCCCTGGCTCGCGCACTTCAGCGACCCGTGGGTTGATAATCCGTTTCACGCGACCGACGCGGCGACGCGCGCCTTCAACCTCGCGGCGGAGCGCGCGGTCGTCGAAGTGGCGGATCGTCTCGTCTTCACTTCCGTGGAGACGGTCGATCTCGTCATGTCGAAGTATCCGGAAGCGTGGCGCGCGAAGGCACGCGTGCTGCCGCAGTGTTTCGACCCGCAACTCTACCCGGCGCGCGCCAACGTCAGCACAACGAACGACGCAGGTTCAAGCGGAGTGAAGGGCGCGGGTGACGCGCGGCTCGTCGTGCGCCACGTCGGGAACTTCTACGGCGAGCGCACGCCCGCGCCGCTCATGCGTGCGCTCGCTGCGCTGCGAGAGCGCGACGCGGATGCTCTGCGAGACGCGCGCTTCGAGCTGATCGGCGTCGCGGACGCTTCCGTCATCGAAGGCGAGTGGCGGAAGAGTCTCCCGCAGGGTCTGGTCACAGCCGCACCGCCCGTCGGCTATCGCGAGAGCCTGCGCCTAATGTCGGAGGCGGCGGGACTCATCATCATCGACGCCCCGGCTGACGTTTCCGTCTTCCTCCCCTCGAAGCTCATTGATTACGTAGGCGCGGGGCGACCCGTCCTCGGCTTTAGCCCGCGCGGCGCGGCGGCGAGCCTCATCGAACGTCTCGGCGGCTGGACGATTGATCCGGCGGACGCGTCGGCGGGCGCGTCGGCGTTGAAAAACTTCCTCGCATACCTTCGCAGCCGTGCCGACGACGCTACGCCGTGGGGCACGCCCGAAGTGCGGCGCGAGTACGAGGCGACGCACCTCGCGGCGAAGTTTGATGAGATCGTGCGTGAGTTGTTGTCGTGAGGCGGAGTCGCCCTACATCGCGGCTTCGAGTTGGTCGAAGTCGCAGCCCGCGTCTCTGCCGTCGCTGGCTGCGCGCTTGAATTTCGAGTTGGGCTTGAGCCGGTAGTTGCCCGTGGCGGCGTCTTCAAAGCCCACGTCCTTCAAGCTCGCGGGAAACTTGTTGCCCGACGGATAGACGATCTCCGTGTTCCACGGCGCGCCAAACTCTTTGGCGATGACGTTGCCGGTAAAGATCGCGCCGGGCGCGTAGGTCTCAAACGCGCGCGCGCCGTAGCCAACGCTGTTGCCCGTCACGCCGTAGTCGTTGTGGCGCGCGACATTGTCGCGGAAGACGAAGCCCGTGCTTGCATCGCCATCGAGCTTGATGAGCGCGCCGCCGCGATTGAGGATCGTGTTGTGCTCGACGACGACCGATTCCGCGCCGCTCAAAAGTTGCAGGAAGCAGCCATCGCCGCCCCACGCATTGATGTCAACGTCGTCGAACAAATTGTTCGCCACGTGCACGCGATGCAGCCGATGCTCGCGCGGGTTCGACGTGAACATCGAGTCTTCGCCCGATATGTTGATCGCAGCAGCGACATGGCGCACGACGTTGTTCGCAAACGTCACGTCGGAGACCTCCGCCCACGCGCCAGAGTCCGACGGGCGCGGCGTAAATAGGATCGCGTAGCCCGTCTGCGCGTCGAGCCAGCAGTGCTCGATCAAGTTGCCCTCGATGCGGACGCGCCGTGCGTTCTTGAGTTCGAGCGAGTTCTTGACGGTGAAGACGCCACGCCACGACGGGGGCTTGTCGAGATGATTGCGTAGAATCTCGATCCCCGTTGGGATGAGTCCGGGCACGATGGCTTGCGCGCCGCCGAAGATGATGTTCTCGCCCGCGCCTTCCAGATAGTTGTTCTCGATGCGAAAGGGTCCGGGTCCGTTCCAACCCGCGATTGCCTGCGCCTCCTGCCCCTTCACTTTGAAGCCCGCGACGTAGCTGTTCGTGATCTCTGTGTCCGCGCTCTGCAAAGAGATGCCGCGCTTCGCCTCGGCGTCCGCCGAAGCGGCGTGGACGTAGCAGCGATCAATCGCGAGGTGATGCGGCACTTTGTCGATGGTGTTCTGCGCTGGTGAGCCGTCGCCGAGTTTGACGAGATCGAAGACGACTGAGGCGGCGTCCGCCTGCGCGATCTCCAAGCCGACGAGCCGCCAGTGGTGCGCGCCCGGCGCGGTCTCAATCGCCGCCGCCCCGCGACCCGGCGCGACGAGTTTCGGCATGAACTGCGCCGCGTCGGGCGAGACGCGCACGCCCTCCGGCAGCTTGTCGGCGAGCGAAGAGCGCACGGTGATGAAGGCGTCGCCGCTCTTCGCGGGGAGCGTGAACGTGCCACGGAAGGTCGCGCCCGCTTCGACGACGATGGTGTCGCCCGCACGCGCGGAGTCGAGCGCGCGCTGCAAGTCGCCGCGCGCGCGTACAGTGATCTCGCGGCTGTCGGCGGCGGCGCGGCTACCGACGGCGTTAGCGTTGTTCGCCTCACCGACGCGGCGCGCTCTGGTCGCGGGCTGCGTCGAGCGCATCTGCGCAAACGCGACGAGCAGGCACGCGAGCAGCGCCGCCGCGAGCGCGACCGCCCAAAACCTCGCCGACCTGGTCTTGTCTCCGCCCACGCTCACGCCCGCTCCTTCAGAAAGACGAACTCGTTACAGCCAAGACCGACGCCGCCGCAGTGGAGTCGCGCGAGCGAGAAGCCGCGCGCACGGTAGAAGACGAAAATCTCGTCGGGCGTGGCGACTTCGTAAGGATAGCCGCCGACCCAATCCACTATGTCGCGCCACTTGTTCATCCCGCGATTGTTCCGGTCATAACCTGTCCAGGAGCGCACGTACTCGCCCGGCTTCAATCTGACGAGCGCGCGGGCGAGCGCCTTCGCCTCTTCGGGCGCGGAGACGAGCGCGGCGTATGGCGCACGCAAGGGCGCGGGTAGGCGATTGTAAGTCTTCTTCAACCATTTCCAGCGCGCGCTCTGCCTCCCCGTGTCGTTGTAAATGGCGATGAAGAGTCGCCCGCCCGGCGCGACCGCGTGCGCGGCGTTCTCAAGCGCGCGCCACATCGCGCCCGTATGATGCAGCACGCCCCACGAGTAGACCACGTCGAACACTCCGAGCGACTTCACGTAAGCTTCGTCGAGCGCGGAGGCTTCTTCGACCTTCCAGTTGTCGTCGTCCGCAAAGTAACGACGACGAAGCTCGCGCGTGCAGGCGACTGATTGAGGATCGTAGTCGAACGAATGCACACGCGCGCCCAGACGCCGCGCCGCGAGGCTGAACAAGCCGCTCCCTGATCCGATGTCGAGGAAACTCTTGCCGTCGAGCCGTTCGACTCCGAGCATGTGCCGCAAAGACTGTTCGGCTTCGGCGATGCGCGCCTCGTCAAGCACGGCGAGGAAGCGTCGCCAGTTGTCGCCGAACGTGAAACGCTCGCCGCCCGCCACCTCCGCCGCGTGTGCGCTCACCGTCGTCTGATTCTCCGAATGTTCAGCTTGCATAAGCAGGTTTAAGGGATCGAAGCCGCGCGCACGAATGTCGTGCCCTTGTCAGTAGTGCGTCCAGTAGTAAACGAGCTTCACGTACTCGCCCGCGACCTCGCGCCAGCCTCGCGCCGTGAGCCACCAACCGTAGGGCGCGGGCGACTCACCGCCCGTCGCG
>JAVXVR010000039.1:0-7690 GCA_032230165.1 Acidobacteriota bacterium
TCGACGCCATGACGAACCTGGAACGCGCCGATGCGGGTCGCAACAAGCGCGACAAGTTCATCTCGAACGTTTTTGGCGGCACGTTTGGTGGTCCCATCGTGAAGAACAAGGCGTTCTTCTTCGTTGATGGACAGATGATCAAACAGCGTTCGTCGTTCAACTTCCAGGCTGCTAACCCCGCGATCACAAAAGCAGGGCTCGCTAGTCTCGCCGCCGCCTTCCCCGGCAACCCGGCGATTGCGGCACTCGTTAATCAGAGCGTCTTCGCGCTTCAGCCGACGGCGCGCGCGCAGTCTGGTCAGCCGACCGGCACACTCTGCTTCCCGCTCGACCAAACCGTCGCGTGCACGGGCGCGAATGCAGTGAACGTGCCGGTCGTTTTCCCGGAGTACACGCTCCTGCTCCCGCTCGATCTGAAGGAGTATGGCTTGCGCGGTGACTTCAACCCGACGAGCAAGGACGCCTTCAACGCCAAGTATCGCTACCAACAGAATCCAAATGCGAACGCCGTCTCGCAGTCGAACGGCTATGTGGGCGACGTACCTTTCACGAGTCGCAACCTGAACGGCGCGTATACGCGCCAGCTCACCAACAGTATCAGCAACGAGTTCAGAGCGGCGTGGCAGAAGCTGGCTGTGACGTTTGGCGGTTGCCGCTTAGCCGGCTCGACCGATCCGCTCAAGGGCTGCATCCCCGACACGACGGGGCAAGGCACCGCCTTCACCAACATCACCTTCACGGGAATCAGTCCGCTGGGCACTACCTTGCAGGCTATCGGAACCGCCACGGGAGTCCCGCAGGGGCGCACCGTCACGGATTTCCAGTTCTCGGATAACATTTCCTGGACGAAGGGTCGGCACTCGATGATCGCGGGCTTCGATTACCGCCACCTGAACAACGTCAATCCGTTTCTGCCGAATTTTAACGGCACGTTCCGCTTCAGCTCGACGGCGCGACTCGTCCAGAACTTCCCGACCTTCGCGCAGATCGCACAGGGGCAGACCACGGTCACCTATAAGGAGAACGATCAGTTCTACTACTTTCAGGACGACTGGAAGGTGCGTGACAATCTCACACTGAACCTCGGCGTGCGCTACGAGAACACGGGCCAGCCCATCAACACTTTGAACCGGATCACGACCGCGCGTGAGAGCAATGCGGCGACGGCGTTCTGGCGGCAGAGCCTCCCGCTCGACGTGCGCACCGTGCCCGCCATCCCGACCGACAACAATAACTGGGCTCCGCGCGTCGGCTTCGCCTATTCGCCGCGCTGGGGCAAGAGTAGTTTCGTGAAGGCACTCTTCGGTGAGAGCGACGCGACGATCATCCGTGGCGGATACTCCATCGCCTACGACCCGGCGTTCTACAATATCCTCTTGAACGTCTCGACCTCCGCCCCGACCGTGTTCCTTAACACCATCAACAATACGGGGACGGCGGCGGCTCCGGGCTTCCGCCTGCCGTCGAACCCGACGGGCAACGTGGTACGCGGCTCACTCGGTTCGTTCATCCAGACGAACACCTATGACCCGCGCCTCTTCAGTCAGACGCGTGTCGGGAGCGACTTCCACTCGCCCTATTCGGAGCAGTGGTCGCTTGGCGTGCAACGCCAGTTCAATAAGAACAACGTCGCCGAGGTTCGCTACGTCGGCAACCGGGGTGTAGGTCTGTTCCAGACCATCAACCGCAATCCCAGAGTAGATAACCTGTATAACGGTTTCTCCTTCGCCGGGTTCAACTTCCCAAGCTTTCGCAACCTGCTCCCGGCGGGCGTTACGCCGAACCCGGTTACCGGCAACGTCGCAGGGACGCCTGACGACGAATCAGCGGACGATGGGCGCATCATCCCCGGCTACGGTCTGATCCGCTCGCGCGAAAACGGAGGGAACTCCTACTACCACGGACTCCAAATGCGCTACAACGGTCGGCTCATGAACCAGTTCACCGTAGGCGCGTCCTACGCCTTCAGTAAGACCATCGACACCGCATCGGAGATCTTCCTGTTCGGCGAGAACCCAATTGCGTCGAACCCGTTCGACACGAGCCACAACGAGCGCGGTCTGTCAGGCAACGACGTGCCTCACGCCGGCTCCTTCAACATCATCTGGGACATTCCCTATTTCAGGAAACAGGAGGGCTTCGCCGGCAAGGTGCTCGGCGGCTGGCAGGTTAACGCCACCTACAACCTCGCGAGTGGGCGACCTTTCACGCCGTCGCAGTTCATCAATTTGCTCGGCGCGCCCGCCTACGAGGATGTCAACTTCACGAACACGTTCATCGGACTCGACACCAGCCGCCCGTTCGTCGGCAACCGCAACGCGCCGCGAAGTTCGGTCGGTATCTCGGACATTGACGCGTTCATCTTCTTCGCGGCGGATTTCGTGCCGAGCCCCACAGGCTTCTACGATCTCGCCGCGCTGAACAACTCCTGTCAGGCGGACGGCTCGGGCTGCCGCTTCATCCCCGTCTCGACCGCAGACGTGCGCTACATCATCAACGCGCCGGGGTCGGCGAAGTACTTCAACAATCCGTACGGCAACGTGCTCCGCAATAGCGAGCGCGGACCCGCACTCAATCAGCTCAACCTCGGGTTCTTCAAGAACACGAGAGTTCGCGAGAACGTGCGTGTGCAGTTCCGCGCTGAACTCTTTAACGCGCTCAACCACCCGAATCCGGGCTTCGGTGTCGCGGCGGCGGTTGGCGGTAATTTACCTGTTACCACGCTCGAAAACGCCGGAACCGTCGGCACGCGCTTCAACGACAGCAGAGACATCGCACTCAGCAGTCGCAAGGTGCAGTTCGGACTTCGCATCATCTTCTAACGAAGGTGAAGCTGTAGAGAGCTAAATTCTCTTTGCAGGGGAGGGGTCGCCGGAGACCTCTCCCCTTTGTTTTTATAGCCGTTTGCCATTGGCTGCGCCCTCCCTGACGGTCTGGCTTCTGCCTGCCACGCTCATGGAGGGCAGACCCGACCGTCAGGGAGGATGTCTAGTCAGTCCCACTTGCAAATCGCTATAGACGGATTGGGAAGTTGCAACTCGCGCGCGAAGTTAATGGAGGTGTAAACAAACTCAGATGAGAGAAGCCGGATCAGTTGGTCGCTCACTTGGCGCGAATGAACACCGCGTCAGAGATGTTCGTGCCGCGCTCGTAGATAAATTGACCGTCGCGCGAGAGATCGAAGCGGAAGATGCGATCCGCGTTGAAAGTTGTGATCTGTCTCGCAGGCGTACCGTCGAGCGGCTGGAGCCAGAAGTTCGAGACGCCGCGATTCATCGAGACGAAGACAACGGCGCGGCCCTCCGGCGTCCATCTAATCTCCGACGCGGCGTAGGGCGCGGCAAGCGCGATCTCTTTCACGAGCGCGCCATCGGCGAACGAGACGAAAGCAAGCTTGGGGGTAGCGAGCGGTTCACTGAAGTGGTAGCAGGCGATCAGCTTGCCGTCGGGCGAAACGACGGGGGATTCGACGAGTAGAGCCTTCGTCAACTGTGTCGCCTCGCCGCCGTCGAGCGACACTTTCCATAGGGCTGGTTCACCTTCGACGTAAGACGAGTAAACGATCCACTTGCCGTCGGGTGAAAGCGTCGGCGCAACATCACCCTCACCGAAGGTTAGTTGACGGGGATCAGTACCGTCGCTGTTCACCCTCCAGATGTGTCGCTCGCCGGAGCGAAACGAGAGGAAGACGATGTAGCGTCCATCGGGCGAGACGACTGGCGTGATGTCCGCGCCCGCTTCCGCAGTCAACTGACGTCGGTTCGCGCCGTCGCCATCCATGATCCAGATGTCCGGGTCGCCGCCGCTGGCGGACGAATAGACGATCTTGCCGTCGGGAGCAAAAGCCATCCCATAGCGTTCGCTGAAGAGATCGGTGAAACTGCCGCTCAATTTCTTCGCGTCTCCGCCACCCGCGAGCGGCGCACTCCAAAAACTCGCCACGCGTTCGGCGCGTGCCGCCAGCATCGCCTTCGCGTTGCGAGAGACGCTAATGCCCGCGAAGCCGCTCACGTCGTTCGTGATCCTGTGCGCCTCACCCCCCGGATAAGCGACGTACCAGACTTGATCAGACATGACCTGCGACTCGTTGTCCCACGCCACGAGGATGATGCCGTCGTTGAGCCATGCCGCGCGCCCGATCCAGCTCCAACGGTTCGTCGAGAAAGGTCTCACCGAGCCGTCCGCAGTGTTGACGATCAAAAGCTGCGCCGACCATTTGGCGAGCGGGTTGGCGTTGCTGGCGCAGGCGATCATTTGCCCGTCGGGCGACCATGTGGGTCCGGCAAGGGCGAAGCCCTCTGTCGCGCGTCGCACCGCGAGTTTCTGCTCGCGACCGCCCGCCGCGTCGGCGACGACGAGCGCACTCTCTTTCTGATCCTCGCTGACACGCACGAACGCCACGCGCCGACCGTCCGGCGAGAGAGCCACGGGCGAGTCAACGTCGTCAACGATCATTTTCGGCGTGCCGCCAAAGAGGGGGACTTGATAGAGCATGCCGACCATGCTGCCCACCTGCCGCGTGACGTAGTAGATGGATGAGCCGTCGTTCGAGAAAGTTAAACCCGTGTACCTCACCTCCGCGGGCGGGACGATTTCGACGCTGCTCGTGCTATCAACCTGCCGGACGAGCAGGCGCGAGCGCCCTTCGCCGTAGGTCGAATAAGCGGCGTATTTCCCGTCAGGTGAAATGCCCATCACGCCCACGTCGCCGGAAGACGTGAGCTTCGTCAGGTCAAACTGTTGAAAGGGAGCGTCGGAGCTACGCGCGCCTCGTCGAACGAGCATCGCGGCGGCGAGCAACAGGAGCGCGGCAACGGCGAGCACGACGAAGGCGACCGTTGCCATCCTTTTACGCTTTGACTGCGACGCCGCAGCGTCGGGCGAGGGATGCGCGGACGCGATAAGCCCGCGTGCGCCCGCGTCGGTTGCCGTCGCGTCGAGGGCATGCGGCGCGCTCTGCACCGCCGCATCGTCGTTGGTTTCGAATTCTTCCTCGACGACGACCTCTGTACGTGAACGGCTCCCGGCGACGAACGTGGTGGCTTCGCGCGGGACGACTTGCACCTCGGCGGCGAAGCGGTAGCCATGCTTCGGGACGGTCTCGATGTAATCTGCGCCGTCAGCAGCCTTGCCGAGCGCCTTGCGTATCGTCAGCACGTTCTGCGCGAGCGTCTTCTCTTCGACGAACGTGTCGTGCCAGACCTCTTCGAGCAGCCTGTCTTTCTCCACTAGACGCCCGCCGTGGGAGACAAGCATGAGGAGCGTGTCGAAAGCTTTGGGCGTGAGCGAGACCGGCTCGTCATCGCGCAGCAAAACGCGCTCGGCGGCGTCAAGACGGAACGGTCCGAAAAGGAAAACGCTCCGCGTCCTGTCAGCCATCAGGCTTAACTGCGGCTTTGGAAACTCTTTGTTCAGCATTTGGGGCTTTTTTGAACGAGCCTTGGATACTTTTTCGGATGCGTCGTTTAACCTCTTGCTCACGGGACGCGACGCAAGTTTTAACGTCCGGCGCGTCCCGACAGTTCCCGCTCAGACGACGAAGGCGGAGTGGGCGGACACAAAAGCCGTGGCTCATGGGATAGACGGTCGCGATAGACGGTCGCGTTGTCCCGCCCGGCGTGACATTTCAAGTTTTCGGGCTCGACCCGGCTAGATTCAGGACGGAGCGGCTGAAGCGGAAGTTGCAGAATTCACAAACTCGAAGAGGGCGACGACCTTGCGCGTGAAGCAAAAGATTCGGATCACAGTGACGCATGAAAAATACGTGTCGCTCGGCGGGGCGGGCGCGCTCGGCACGGCTTGGTGCCCGCGCTGCGCCGCCATCGCGACGATGCTCACGCCCGATCAGGCGGCGGCGCTCGCCGACGTGAGCACGCGCCACATCTTTCGCTGGCTCGAAGCAAACCGCTTGCACTTCGTCGAAACCGAGACCCGCTCTCCGCTCATCTGCCTCGCATCGTTGCCGCTGGCTTGTGAGGTCGGCGATTTGGTCGAGTCTGACGGGTTCGTTCAAGGGGTATTATATCCAACAAGGGAAGGTGAAATAGGATGAACAGCTTGGCTAACGTGCGCTCTTTAACTTCCAACGAAGTCGAGGCGAGCGAAGACGCGAAGCGGACTGACACACTGATCAAAGCTGCCCTGTCGCTGAGTCAGGCGATGGAAGCGCTCGGCAGTCTGAACTTCCTCGCCGGGCTACGAATGCCGGAAGTGAAGCGTGGCATAGATTTTTACGAAGAGGTGCGGGGCTTTGAGCGCGCGCTCATCCTCGAAGCGTTGCGGCTCAGTCACGGCAAACAGAAGCGTGCTTCTTCGCTCCTCGGTCTGAATCCGACGACCCTCAACTGCATGATCAAACGACTCGGCATCGACGCCGACGCGCTCGCGGAGGGCGATCCCGTATTGCGCCCGCGCAGTCAACGCGCGGTAACGCCGCAGGGCAATGTGCAGCCGCTTAGACACGACATGGCGCAAAGTTTGACGCTGACGAAGGAGACAAAAGCTGATGTTTAATAGAACGATCTTGAGAGTCTTGCTGTTAATCATCCTGACGCTTGGCGCGCTGACGTTTCACGTGCGGGCACAGCAGTCGCCCCAGTCTCCACAGTCGCCCGCGATGCAGACGGCTGACGCTCTCTTCAAAGAGAAGAAGTGGACGGAGGCAGCGAAGTCTTATGCGGAAGTGACGCAAACGGAGCCGAACAACGCGCAAGCATGGTTCGGGCTCGCCATGTCGCTCTACTCGATGAATAAGTTCACAGACGCGGCGGGGGCGTTCGAGAAGGCGAACGAGTTGGGTAAGGGAACGCGGATCGGTCGCCTCTCGCTCTACAACATCGCGGCGAGCTACGCGAGGGCGGGCGACAAGCAGAAGGCGCTCGCCAGTCTGGACCGTATTGTCGCGGTGAACCCGCTCTTCGGCATCGGGATCACCTCCGACTCTGATTTCGAGTCGCTGCGAGCCGAGCCGCGCTTCAAGGAGTTCACGGTCGCCGTCGAGAAAGCGCAAAAGCCTTGCATGTTCGACGCAGGGTATCGTCAGTTCGACTTCTGGATCGGCGAGTGGGATGTGTTCGTCCAGGAGCGGAAGGTTGGCACGAGTAACACCAAAGTGCTCCAGAATGGCTGCATCATTGAGGAGAACTGGGCGACGCCGCTCCAGACCGCGCAGAGCTTCAACTTCTACAACCCCGTCACGAAGAAGTGGCACCAGTCATACATGGACAGCAACGGCGGCAACTATATGATGGACGGCGAGTACAGGGACGGCGCGCTACGCTTCGAGGGTTTCATCTACTCGCCGCAAGGGCAAGTGCCGGTGCGCATGACCTTCTACAACCTCGAACCCGGCAAGATGCGGCAGACCTCCGAGACTTCGACCGATGGCGGCAAGACTTGGACGCAAGGGTGGGACGGACTCTATGTCCGAAGAAAGGCGGACGCGGCGAGCAAATGAAACTCACGCGCCGCACGTCGTGAAAGAGCCGCCTCGCTCGATGCCCGCGCGTGTTGGTTGACATGAAACTTCGTCGCAAGTGATAACTACCCAGGGTTCGGATAATGGACGATGACAAGATCAACTGTTAACTGTTCGACATGGCGGCTACTCGTGTTAGCCATGTGCCTTTCGCTCGGCGCGAACGCTGGATTGATTGTCTCTGTGGCGCAAACTGATCCGCCGAAGGACGGC
>JAVXVR010000115.1:0-8246 GCA_032230165.1 Acidobacteriota bacterium
ATAAACGCAGATTCACGCGGATTAGAATGTCTGATCCGCGTGAATCTGCGTTTATCTGCGGCTTGCATGAAATCTTATCTTGCTGCACGCTCGCGCGCGACGGGCAGAGGACTTTCTCTGTCCCTCCGACCATTCCGATCCTGTCAACAATCTGTTTCAGCCCAAGCCGAGCGTCTCCTTGATCGCGCGCAAGTTCCCTTCCGCCTCGCGCCGGTACTGTTCAGCCCACGCCGCCACGTCCTCGCGCGGCGGCTCGTAGAGCGCGCGTCGGAGTTGACGTTGTAGCTCTTCAACGTCGCCGAACTTGTAGGTCAGCATCCCGCGCGTCTCGCCCGCGCTGGTGGCGACCACGGGCAGACCGCACCAGATCGCTTCGACGCGCGAGATGCCGTAGCTCTCGAAAGCGAAGGCGCGCACGCAGGCACAGCTTCGCTTGAAGATTTGATAGACCTCCGGATTCGGCACGTTCTCCAAGACCGTGATCCAGTCGCGCCCCGCGCCGAGCACTTGCGCGCGATAACTTTCGTCGCGCGCAAACGTGCCGTCGAGCAACGCGAGCCCAATGTCTTCGCCGGTCTCCGCGCGCAGACGCTCGACCGCCTCCGCCGCGTGCGCGAAACCATACTCCGGGGTGAAGACGCCGACCGCGCAGACGCGGCGTCGGCGTGTGAGGTACGACGCGAGCTTTTCCTCGGTCGCGGCTGAGAGCGGCGCGTCGAGCGTGCGCGGCGCGGCAGGCAGCAGAGACGGGACGACGCTCACGCGCTGCACGACTTTGATCTCGTCTTGCAGCCAGCGGCGCAGCTCTTGGCTAACGACGACGAACTCCGTCACCGCGCCGACAGCGCGGCGGAACAGGAAGCGGCGTGTACGACCGAAGCTCGCGTAACGCGCCGGGAGCGATCCGTCGTGGACGTTCTTGTACCACTCGAAGCCGCGCGCGCGTTTGAGCGCGAGCCACAGGGGGAGCAGCAGGAAGTGCGGGTATTCAAGGTGGAAGTGCGAGGCATCGAGGATGCGCGCGCCGCGCCCCTCCGCGCGTAGAGCCGGGACGATGCCGAGCCGCCTGTGGTTCACAAAGCGCACCGCTTGATCGGCGCGTTCCGACATCTCGCGCGCCGCACCATTCCCTGACAGAGCCCACACACGCACGCCGCAATCTTGCAAATGCTCGACGAGCGCGCCGAGATAGACCGAGACCCCGCCGTAGGGCGGCGGCAGCGGTCCGAGCAGGATGACCTTCTTTCTCAAGCGAGAAGTTTCGTCGCTCACGCTGAGGAGTTCGACTTGAAGCGCGCGCCGGTTTAGTCCGATCAAGTTACGTTCGTCCGGCTAACTTAAACGCACGCGCGCGGCGAAAGCAACTCGCACACGCGCCGCGACTGCTCCGTCGCGCTTCTGGTATAGTCCAACTCTTCCGGGTCGCACGCGCCACACACCGCAACCGCCGATGACTTCCGACGCACACACAGACGACAATCCTGCCGCGACGCTCGCGCACGCAGAGGCAGACACGCGCGAAGATGTTAACGCGCACGCCAACGCGCACGCCGTCTCGGTCGTCGTCCCTTCGTACAACCACGCGCCGTTTGTCGAGCGCACGCTCGCTTCCATTTTCGCGCAGACGCACCCGCCCGCCGAACTTCTCGTCATAGACGACGGCTCGCGCGACGACTCGCCCCGCCTCATCGAGCGCGCGCTCGCGTCGTGCCCCGTCCCTTGCGAGCTTGTCGCGCGCGAGAACCGTGGCTTGTCCGCCACGCTCAACGAAGGGCTGGCGCGCGCCGCGCGCGGACAGTGTTTCGCTTATCTCGGCTCGGACGATGTGTGGCTCCCCGACTTCCTGCGCGCGCGTGTCGCGCTGCTCAACAGTCGCCCGGCGTCTGTGCTCGCCTACGGTCATGCCTTCTGGATTGACGACCGGGACGCGATCATAGATTGCACCACCGACTGGGCTACTTACGCGGACGGCGACGCGCGGCAGATGCTCTGGCGCGGCACGGGTCCGCACAGCCCGACGGTCGTCTATCGCCGCGACGCGCTCGCCCGCCACGGTTGGAACGAGCGTGCGCGACTCGAAGACTACGAGTTGTACTTGCGCCTCGCCGACGAGGGCGAGTTCGCTTTCGATCCGCGCGTGCTTTCCGCCTGGCGCGTGCACGGCGGAAACGCGAGCCGCGATTTTACCTTCATGATGGACGAATGGTTAGAGGCGCAGCGCCGCGTCGCCGCCGCGCTCGGCATGACTGATGAGGAACTCGCGAGGGCGCAAGCGTCGCTCGGCTGGGCGTCAGCCGAGAACTTCGCGCGGCGCGGCGAGAAGGCGAAGGCGAGCGCGCTGATGCTTCGACACCTTCGCGGCGCGCCATCAGTATCGTCGGCGGTGAAGATGTTGCTTCGCCTCACCGTCCCGCACGCGCTCTTGAAGCGGCGCACGCGTCGCCAACAAAAGGATGCGGCGCGGCGATACGGCTCGCTCGCGGCGTTAACGGATACGGGCACACGGAGGCAGATGGATGACGCGGCGGCGGGATCAGACTGAAGCGACGGCGTGCGAGGGGCACTTTCTTGACGCTTCAACATCGCGCGGTTAGACTGACCCGTCCGACCGAAACGGGATTCAAGCATCACAGAGCGCGGCACTGAGAGGGAGGCGCAAGAAGAAGAAGGAGCGCCCGTCGTCGCGCCTTCGCCGCCGATTCGCATGGGTTCAAAGATGAGTGAGAGGTCGAGCCGGGGGCTCGCTCCCGCCGCCACGACCGCGCCAGTCGGACGGGGCGCAGCAGACTTGCCGCAGCCTGAACGAAACCCGCCGCCTGCCCACGCCGTCCCGCACATCATCATCAAGTCGGAGGTCGCGGGCGTGCAGCTCAACCTCGGCGACCTGTGGGCGTATCGCGAGTTGCTCTACTTCCTCACGTGGCGCGACATTAAAGTCCGGTACAAGCAGACGCTGATGGGCGCGGCGTGGGTCGTCATCCAGCCGCTCATGCTCATGCTCATCGTGACGCTCGTCTTCAACCGCTTCGCGCGGCTCGGCGCGGGCGCGCTCCCCTATCCGCTCTTCGCCTATTCGGGACTACTCCTCTGGACGTTCTTCTCAACCGCCGTCACGAGCAGCACGCATAGCCTAACGAGCAACGCGAATTTGATCACGAAGGTTTACTTCCCGCGCCTCTTCATTCCGGCGGCGGCGGTCGCGGCGGGTCTCGTCGATCTCGGCATCGCGTCACTAATCTTAGCCGCGCTTCTCATCTACTACCGCGTCGCGCCGGCGTGGTCGCTCGCGCTCCTGCCGGTCTTCGTCGCGCTCCTGACCTTGCTCGCGCTCGGCGTCGGCACGCTCGTCTCGGCGATGACCGTGAAGTATCGCGACCTGCGACACGCCTTGCCCTTCATCATGCAGTTCTGGATGTTTGCCTCGCCCGTTATCTACCCGGCAACGATTGTGCCCGCGAAGTGGCGCTGGCTGCTCATCGCCAACCCGCTGACGGGCGTCCTCGAAGCCTTCCGCGCCGCGCTCGTGGGCGAAGCGTTCGACGCGCGCGCCATCACGGTCTCGGTGGTCGAAGCCTGCGTGCTCATCGCCGTCGCCGTTTACGTCTTCCGCCGCGCCGAAGATACTTTCGCGGACGTGATCTAGAAGAGGCGCGCGAACGATGATGGACACGGTCATCAGATTCGAGAACGTCAGCAAGCGTTACCGCCTCGGCGGGCTGCACCCCGGCTACGTCACTTTCCGCGAGACGATAGGCGGCGCGCTCACCGCGCCCTTGCGACGGCTCAGGCGCGGCGCGAACGGCGACGGCGAGCGCGAGACGGTGTGGGCTTTGCGCGACATCAATCTCGAAATTCGTCAGGGCGAACTCGTCGGCATCATCGGCAGAAACGGCGCGGGCAAGTCCACTCTGCTGCGCATCCTCTCGCGCGTCACGCGACCGACGACGGGCGAGGTCGAGATTTACGGTCGCGTCGGATCGCTCCTCGAAGTCGGCACGGGCTTCCACCCCGATCTGACGGGGCGTGAGAACGTCTTTTTGAACGGCGCGATTTTGGGTATGCGCAAAGCCGAGATCGTGCGCAAGTTCGACGAGATCGTCGCCTTCTCCGAGATCGGGCGGTTCATTGATACGCCCGTCAAACATTATTCGTCCGGCATGTACGTGCGCCTCGCCTTCTCGGTCGCCGCGCACCTCGAACCCGAAATCCTGATCATGGATGAAGTGCTGGCGGTCGGCGACGCCGCGTTCCAGCAGAAGTGCCTCGACAAGATGCACGACATCGCGCGCTCCGGTCACACAGTGCTCTTCGTCAGCCACGACATCACCGCCGTCAACTCTCTGTGCGAGCGCGTCGTCCTCCTGCACGACGGCGCGATCATCAAGTCCGGCGCGACCCGCGACGTGACGGCTTTCTATCTCGAACGCGCGAGCCAACTCCGCCCGCCCGCCGACGATGCCGCCGCCGTCTCGCACGAAGACGCGGACGATGCCGACGATCAAAACTCGCGCGAGGCACGAAGTTGATTGAAGACTCTCAGGTAACGCCGGAGGTGCTTGCGCGCGCGGAGACGCCGCGCGGCGTGCGCGCCGACGCTGACGTGTGCCGCGTGTGCGGCAACGCGGCGGGCAACCATGCTTATCACGCGCGCGAGATGTTTGCAGGGACACGCGAGCCGTTCACATACGTCGAGTGCGCCGCGTGCGGCACGCTGCAACTACGCGACGTGCCCGATCTCGCGCGCTACTACTCCGGCGATTACTACTCGCTCACAGCCATCGCCGACGTGGACGAGCGGGCTGGCTTGAGCGCGATGCGGCGACTCGCGCGCTCGCTCGGCGCGCGTGCGCGGCGCGGCGTGGCGGCTTACTACTGCGCGCGACGCGCGACGCTCGGCGCAGCGCGCCACCCCATCGGCTGGCTCGCGAGCCGCGCCTTGAAAAGGTACGCGCGCGACTTCCCCGCTTACCTCAAAGACGCGGCGTACCATCTTAAACTCGATCTTAACTCCGCCGTCCTCGACGTAGGCTCCGGCGCGGGGACGACGCTGCTTCTGCTCAGTCAGTTCGGCTTTCGCGACCTGACCGGCATCGATCCATTCCTCGACGCGGACATCTCTTACCCAAGCGGCGTGCGCGTGCTCAAGGCTGAACTGTGCGATCTCAGTCGCCAATTCGATCTCATTCTCGCGAACCATTCGGTCGAGCATGTGTCCGACCCGCGCGAGACGTTGAAAGAGATTCGTCGCCTCCTCAAAGCCGGACGCTACGCCATCGTCCGCATTCCCGTTGCCGCGCGCGCGTGGCAGTTGTACGGGGCGGACTGGGTACAGCTCGACCCGCCGCGCCACCTGCATCTCTTCACCGCCGCGAAGTTCCGCGCGCTCGCTGAAGATGAGGGTTTCGGCGTGGACGAGGTGCGGCATGATTCGACCGCCTTCCAGTTCTGGGGCAGTGAGCAGTACGTGCGCGACATCCCGCTCTCGGACGCGCGCTCCTACTTAGTCAACCCTGAAGCCTCCGTCTTTTCCCGCGAGCAGATTGCACGTTGGGAGGATGAGGCGGCGCACTTGAACGCGCGCGGCGAGGGCGATCAGGCGATCTTCTACCTGCGCAAAAGGTGACGGCGGCACGAAGAAGATAGCGAGGACGACAAGCGCGCGTGATGAGTTCATACTACTGCTGACGAACGCCGCCCCAGTTTATGACCGCTGATCTCGCAAGCATCGCCAGCAGGTATGACACCGACAAGGCTGTCCACACGCACTACCTGCGGAACTACGAGCACTACTTCGGCGAGCTTCGCGGCAAGGAGGTGCGGCTGCTCGAACTCGGCATCAAGGAGGGCGGCTCGCTCCTGCTCTGGAGGGACTACTTCGAGCGCGGCGTCGTCGTGGGACTCGACATCAACCCCGTCAACCTCGACGATCCGACCGGCAGGATTCGTACCTATCAAGGCGCACAGCAGGACACGGAGCTGCTCGACCGCATCGCGCGCGAGAACGCGCCCGAAGGCTTTGACATCATCATTGACGACTGCGCGCACATCGGCGTGCTCGCCCGCGCCAGCTTCTGGCACCTCTTCGACCGCCACCTCAAGCGCGGCGGCGTCTACGTCATAGAGGATTGGGGCACGGGCTACTGGGGCGGGTGGGTGGACGGCGTGGGCTATCAGCCGCGCGAGCGCGGGCTCAGCCCCGCGCTCTATCGCCTGACCCGTGTCGTCGCGCGCGTTCACGAGACCCACGTGACCGGCTATATTCCCTTTGCACGGAGACTGCTATCGAAGGTAAAAGCGGTCGTGCTCAAAGCTCAGTATCACAGCCACGACTACGGCATGGTGGGCTTCGTCAAGGAGTTGGTGGACGAACTCGGCATGGCAGACATCACGCACCCGCGCATGGGTGTTGCGCCGCATAGGGAGTCGAAGTTCCGCGAGATGCGCCTCTCGCCCAGCCACCTCTTCATCGTCAAGTCTTAGCAGGGCGGCACACCGGCGCGCCGAGACGAAAGGCTTGATGCGACACGTCGTGAAAGATTATCTCAAGGAAAACTTGTCGCTCTCGGCGCGACTCTTCTGGAAGCGCGTCTTCGTCCGCGCGGTCTTCGCGTGTGTGCGCGTCGCCGGGATGGTTTACGGCTTCGGTCGTCGCGTCGTCGAAGCCTCCGCCGAGCGCGGGCTCAACGTGCGCGAGGCTTGGAACGTCGTGCCGCGCCCGCCGCGTGACTCGTTTGAGCCGCCGCCCTTCGGCGTGCGCGATTTTCTATACCTGACAGACAAGCTCGCGGGCGCAAAGCGCGACGCGGCGACGGATGATCGCGCGCTGCAAACTGAGCGCGCGCCGCGCGCCTCCATCATCATCCCCGTCTTCAACAAAGCCGAGTTCACCTTTCAGTGTCTGCGCTCACTCGCGCGCGAGATCAACGCGGACGACGCGGAAGTGATCGTCGTCAACAACGCCTCGACCGACGAGACCAACGAACTGCTCGCGCGCTTCGGCGACTTCGTGCGCATCATCACGAACGTTGAGAATCGCGGGTTCGTGGACGCGTGCAATCAGGGCGCGCAGGTCGCGCGCGGTCAGTATCTTGTCTTTCTCAACAACGACACGGTCGTCCTGCCGGGCTGGCTCGACGAGTTGACGCAGACCATCGAAGCGGACGACTCCATCGGCGCGGTCGGCTCGATGTTCCTCTACCCAGACGGTCGCATACAGGAGGCAGGCGCGATCGTCTGGCGCGACGGCGCGGCGTTTCATTATGGCTGGGGCGGCGCGCCGGATGATCCGCGCTACTCGTTCGCGCGCGATGTGGACTACTGCTCCGGCGCGTCGCTCCTCATCCGGCGCGACCTCTTCGAGCGACTCGGCGGCTTCGACCGGCGCTATGCTCCCGCCTACTACGAAGACGCAGACCTCTGCTTCGGCGTGCGCGCGGCAGGCTTTCGCGTCCGCTACCAGCCGCTCTCGCGCGTGCTGCACTACGAGGGCGCGACCGCCGGCAAGGACACCTCGATGGGCTTCAAGCGTTTTCAGGTCGTCAACCGCGAGAAGTTTTTCGAGAAGTGGCGCGACACGCTTGAGCGCGCACACTTCGCCTATCACCCCGGCAACGTCTTGCGCGCGTCCGTCCGTTCGAGCGCGCCCGCCGTCATCGTCTTCGACGATCACCTACCCGCGCCCGACCGCGACGCCGGGAGCGGTCGCATGGCATTCATCCTCAAGTCGCTCGCTCGTTGGTCGCGCCCGGTCTTCGTCTCGACGGGCAACCTGCGCATACCTGCCGACGAGCGACGTTTGTGGCGCGACGGCGTAGAGATCGCGCGACCGACCGACTACCCGCGACTGCTTAAGGAAAGAGACTTCCGCGCGGCAATCGTCAGCCGCCCCGATCTGGCGGAGGCGATCATCCCGGCGATACGTCGCGCCGCGCCCGGCGCGAAGATCGTCTTCGACATGGTGGACGTTCACTTCATCAGGCTGGAGCGCGAGGCGCGCGTAACGCGAGACGAGCGCACGGCGGCGGAAGCCGCGCGCTACCGCGAGCTTGAGGCGCGACTCGCGCGCGAGAGCGATCTCGTGTGGTGTAACTCCGAGGACGACCGGCGCGCGATGCAGGGACTTGCGCCCGGCGTGCGTCTCGAAGTCATCCCGACGATCCACACGCCGCACGCACGCGGTAAAGATTTCGACGCGCGGCGCGACCTGCTCTTCCTCGGCAATCTCGCGCACACGCCCAACCGCGACG
>JAVXVR010000137.1:0-3849 GCA_032230165.1 Acidobacteriota bacterium
AGCCAGCCCGAGCCGCGCTCCCTGCGCTCCGCCGACACGACTGAGTTCGTCCCCGCCGACTTCAGCG
Source organism: Acidobacteriota bacterium (assembly GCA_032230165.1). Classification (GTDB taxonomy): domain Bacteria; phylum Acidobacteriota; class Blastocatellia; order Pyrinomonadales; family Pyrinomonadaceae; genus JAIVGV01. The sequence continues at coordinate 68 of JAVXVR010000137.1, forward strand.
TCACCGAAGAGACGACCAGACATCTCGCCGACGTCAGTCGCAAGCAATAAGATCGCGAACCCGCAAGCAGTCGCAATCGCGTCGCAGGCTTTGAAGATCGTTCGTCAACAGCACGCGGCGACACTTATACGCAGATCGATCAGGAAGAAGCTCACCCATGAGCCGAGCGCGCCTCGCCCGCGCCTTCTTCTTCGTCGTTGGTCGAGGCGACGGCTTCCTCCAGATGGCTGATGAGCCACGCGCGGAAGAGGTTCGCCTCCGCCGCCTTGCCCGTCCAGCGTGCGCGGTCGTACATGGTGAGCGCCATCGTGAGCGCGTGGTGCTGTCCCGCCCGATCGCCCGCCAGCTCGAACTGCCGATAGAGTAGATCGATGATCTCGACGCTCTCTCGCGCCGTCACTTCGTCCTTGAAGCCGAGACGGTTCGCGAAAAACTTCGAATAAACGTTCATCGGATGTGAGGTCGAGGTGTAGAGATCGAAGTAGCCAGTCTTCAACCCCGCCTCCTGCAAGGTCGAGCCGACGTAGCTCGGTCGCGAGCCCGTGATAATCGCCAGGTCTTCAACCTCTGTGATGCCCGACATGAAGAGCGATAGAATCTGATCTTTCTTGCTCACGCGCGCGGCGGTCTTCTGCCCGCCCCGCGCGGTCGTTTTCTCGTCATTCCTTTTAGCCATCTTCATCAACTCCTTGTCTCGCGCACATGCCGCGCGCCCGAAGCCTTGTTCACGCACGGAGCGAGCGCGGCATTAGCAGCCGCTCGCCCCGCAATGCTCTCGAATAGATTCGGAATCTTTACTGCAAATTACTACAAACGCTCCCGCCGCGACAAGACCTCGCGCCGCTCGGCGACTTTCACACGACAGCCATTGGTTGATAAACTGCCAACGCAATCTCGATGCTAAAATTTCAACGCACGCGCCGGACATTCTGTATCGCGCGTGCGACCTGAACGGAGCGAGATGGATGGAAAAGACTGCGCTCATTGTCCACGGTCATTTCTACCAGCCGCCGCGCGAGAACCCCTGGACGAATTCCGTCGAGCGCCAGCCGGGCGCGCGTCCCTTCGATGATTGGAACGAGCGCATTCACTTCGAGTGTTACCGACCTAATGCCTTCGCGCGCGTCATCGATCCACACGGTCGCGTCGAGCGGATCGTCAATAACTACGCTCACATCAACTTCAACTTCGGAGCGACACTCTTCAACTGGCTCGAACGCCGTCACCCCGAAACTTACGCGCGCGTCATCGAAGCCGACCGCGCGAGCGTCAGCTCACGCCACGGGCACGGCAACGCCATCGCGCAGGGCTATCACCACTCGATCCTCCCGCTTTGTAACGAGCGCGACCGCCGGACGGAAATCCGCTGGGGCGTCGCGGACTTTCGCCAACGCTTCGGGCGCGCCCCCGAATCGCTCTGGCTTCCCGAAACCGCCTGTGACGATGCGACGCTCGGCGCGCTCATTGATAAAGGGTTGGCATACGTTATCCTCTCGCCTTTCCAAGCGGCGCGCGTACGCCCCCTTGGCGCGCAAGTCTGGGAATCCGTCATGGACGGGCTGATCGACACGGGCGTGCCTTATCGCTACTTTCATCGCGACGGTTCGGGTCGCTCCATCGTCATCTTCTTCTACGACGGTCAGCTCGCCAAGTCCGTCGCCTTCGACGGCGTGCTCGCGTCGAGCCATCTGCTCGTCGAGCGTTTCGAGCGCGCGGCTGCTCGCGGCGGACTCGTCAACATGGCGACCGACGGCGAGACCTACGGTCACCACTTCAAGTTTGGCGACCGTTGCCTCGCCTACGCGCTCGAAGTGGAAGCGCCCGCACGGGGTTTTCGTGTGACGAACTATGGCGAGTTTCTCGAGGGGCACGCTCCCGCGTGGGAAGTCGAGATCAGGCACGACTTCGAAGGCGAGGGCACGTCTTGGAGCTGCGCGCACGGGCTCGGTCGCTGGACGCGCGATTGCAGTTGCCATGCGAGCGCGCCCGAAGGCTGGAATCAGCGTTGGCGCGATCCTTTGCGTCGCGCGCTCAACTTCCTGCGCGACGAATCCGCCATGGTCTTCGAGCGACAGGGCACTGATCTCTTTCGCGATCCGTGGCGCGCGCGCGACGATTACATCGCGTTGCTTGTCGGCGCGCGCACTCGCGCGGAGTTCCTTGGCGAACACGCCGCGCGCACGTTGAATGATGCGGAACAGACACGCGCGCTCACGCTGCTCGAAATGCAGCGCGGCGCACTGATGATGTTCACGAGCTGTGGCTGGTTCTTCAACGACCTGTCCGGCATCGAGACCGTGCAGGTCTTGCGCTACGCCGCGCGTGTCCTCGATCTGCTCGAAGAGTTGGATGCCCCCGTGCCGCGCGCGCAGTTTCTCGAGCTGCTCGCCGCCGCCGAGAGCAACGTGCGCGCATACGGCAACGGAGCAGACATCTTCCGCGCGCAGGTTGAAACGTCGCGCGTCACGCCGCGTCGTGTCGCGGCAAGTCTCGCCATCTCCGGTCTCGTCGCCACACCGGATGAGCGCGGGCAATCTGCCGGATACGACTTCACGCGGGCTAATTTCGACCGGCGTCAACACGGGCGGCTCGCGCTCTCGACCGAGCGGCTGAGCCTTGAATCAATGGCGACCGGCAAGCGTTTCGACTTCTCCGCTGCCTCGATGCACTTCGGCGACGTGGATTTTTACTGTGCGCTCAGAGAGTTCGCGGGTGAAGAGCAGTTCGCCGCGTCGGCGCAAAAACTGCGCGAAGAGTTTCGCGCGTCGTCGCTGCCGCGTCTGCTGCGGCTCGTGCGCGAGGAGTTTGGTCCCGCCGAGTATGGGTTGGAACACCTGCTGCCGGAGGGTCGGCTGGGCATCTACGAGATCGTCTTCGGGCAGATGATCGAGCGCTTTACGGAGCAGTACGAGTTTCTTTACGAGGAGAACCGGCGCAACATCGAGATGCTGCACGAGGCGGGCTTCGAGTTGCCGACGGAGCTACGCGCCGCCGCCGAGTTCACTGTCGGTCGTCGCTTTGAGGTTAAGCTACAAGGACTCGAACGCGAGCCTTCGCACGCGACCTTGCGCGCAGCGGTCGAAGTCGCCGACGAGCTGGCGCGACTAGGTTACCGCGTAGATCGAGCGCGCACCCGACGCCTGATCGAGCATTTGATCACGCGCGCCGTCAAGGACGCCGTCGAGTCGCCCTCGGTGGAGAATCTCGAAGCAGCCTTCGACTTAATCCGCATCGCGCACACGCTCGGTCTCGAAGCCGATGTCGAGCGCGCACAAGAGATCGCCTACGAAGCTGTGCGACGCAATGAGGCGCGCGATACGATTCGCGGACTGGGACTCATGCTCGGCTTGTCGCCTGAAATGTTCGCGCGAGCCGAAACAGCAAACACGACGACGATTGCGGACGCCCCGGACGCTCGAGTGCCCGCGCTGCACTGACGCGAACTGCGCGGCAGACACCTTCATGGAGTCGATCACACAATCGTCCGTCCCCGCGCGCGAGCTTGAGCGCCTGTTTGCGCTCGTGCATCACGACCCGCACTCTATTCTCGGCGCGCACCCGACGGCGCGTGGCATCGTGGTGCGCGCGTGGCAACCCGGCGCGGCGCGCGTCGAGCTACTCGTCGAAGGCGAAGCCGGGCGCCAGATGTTGTTGACACACTCGCGCGGACTCTTCGAGCTGCTCGTCGAAGATCGCACAGGTATGTTCCCGTACCGTTTGCGCGTTCACATGCCGGACGGGAATGTTTCGACGCGTCACGACCCTTACGCATTTCTGCCGAC
>JAVXVR010000420.1:0-3038 GCA_032230165.1 Acidobacteriota bacterium
GGCGTCGAAGGAAGAGGGTGAGGCTGCCATCACGCAGTTCAACGGGAAAGAGTTCAACGGTCGCAACCTGACGGTCAACGAGGCGCGCCCGCGCGAGGATCGCGGCGGACGCGGCGGCGGTGGCGGCGGCGGACGTGGCGGCTTCGGCGGCGGCGGCGGTAATCGCGGCGGCGGCGGTGGCTACGGCGGCGGCGGCGGCGGTAATCGCGGCGGCGGTGGCGGCTACGGCGGCGGTGGCGGCGGTGGCAACCGCGAGCCGCGCTGGTAATCGTCGTTCGAGGCGACTAACGACCCAACTTACGGAAGCGCCTCTGGCGACGACATGGTTCAGCCAGAGGCGCTTTCAAATTTTCACTTCCACAGAAAGGACTCTGAAACGATCAGAGTGATAGTCAAGACAGACAACTCAATGCAGAAATTTTCTCAACTCGGACTTGAGCCGGCGTTCCTGCGCGGCTGCGAGTCCCTCGGATACACAGAACCCACGCCGATCCAGATAGCGGCGATTCCCGTGGTGCTCGGCGGCTCCGATCTCATCGGCTGCGCCGAAACCGGATCGGGCAAGACAGCGGCGTTTCTGCTGCCGATCATGCAGCGTATGAGCAAGACGCCGCGACCGGGCACGCGCGTGCTCGTGCTCGCGCCGACGCGCGAGCTGGTCTCGCAAATCGAAGAGAGCTACCGACAGCTCGCGCCCAAAGGAAGCCCGCGCTGCGTCGCCGTCATCGGCGGGGCGAGCGTCAACGGGCAGGTCACGGCGCTCAAGCGCGGCGTGGGCGTGATCGTTGCGACACCGGGTCGCCTGCTCGATCTATGTGAGCGCGGCGCTGTTCACCTCTCCGGCATCGAAGTGCTCGTCCTTGACGAAGCCGACCGGATGCTCGACATGGGCTTTTTGCCACAGATTCGCCGCGTGCTGGCGATGCTGCCCGCAAAGAAACAGACGCTGCTGTTCTCGGCGACGATGTCTTCGTCAATCGAACAACTCGCGCGCTCGACGATGCGCGAGCCGAAACTCATCGAAGTGAATCAACGCGGTCAAGCCGCCGGGATGGTCGAACAGATGGTTTACCCGGTCGCGGCGGAGTCGAAGACGGCGCTGCTCTTAGACCTTCTGGAGCGCGAGCGCGAGCTTGAGAGTTTCGAGCGCGTGCTCGTCTTTACGCGCACGCGGCGCGGGGCTGAGAGGCTCTCGCACATCCTCGAAGCGCGCGAGCACAAGGTGAACCGCATCCACGCCGACCGCACGCAGCCGCAGCGCGAAGCGGCGCTGCGCGCCTTCAAAGACGGACGCACGCGCGTGCTCGTCGCGACAGACATTGCCGCGCGCGGGCTCGACGTTGACTCGGTCTCGCACGTCATCAACTACGACGTGCCCGAAGAGCCGGAGGCGTATGTTCATCGCATCGGACGCACGGGGCGCGCGGGCAATCCCGGTCGCGCGATCACTCTGGTCGCGCCGGTCGAAGAGCTGTCCATGCGTGCCATCGAGCGTCTGACGGGTCAGCCCGTCGAGCGCATCGTGCTGCCGGATTTTGGCGGCATGGCAAGCGCGCGCACGACGACTGGCAAGCCGTTCGCCGCGCTCAAGCGCGCGGGCTCGGCGGGGCGTCGCTCGTTTAGACCGCGGCGTGGCAGGTAAGAATTGTAGATTGAACGACGGACGAAGTAGGAGGTCTCAGTGGAAAAGCAGACATACACTGTCGGCGAGCGCGTGGAGAAGTTCTGCGTGAGTTGCGGCGAGGAGCGGGGTCACGTTGTGGCATCAATCACGAAGCGGGGTCAAATCTCGCGCGTGAGCTGCCCGCAGTGCGGCACGCGTAGCTCTTTCAAGAGCGGTGTGCCCGCCACCGCGCGACGCGCGCAGGCGAAGACGGGCGCGCCCTACGATCAAGCGCGCACTTACCGCACGGGTCAGTCGCTGACGCATCCCACCTTCGGCGAGGGCGAGGTGACGGCGCTCATCGAGCCGCAGAAGATCGACGTGCTCTTCCCCGACCGGATTCGAAGGCTCGTCCACGCTCGTGCTCAAAGCTAAATTCAAGGGCAAGCTTGAAGGGTAACCTCAAGGGTAAACTGCGGCGCGGCGGGCGCAAGAGGCATACGCTCGCTCGTGGCGCGACGACGATGGCGGGCGCACGCCTCACCTTTCGCGCCGAGCTGATGCCGGGGCGCAGCGCCATCGAGCGCACATTTCAAGTGGCGCGCGTGCTCGCAGGCGGGCGCGTCGAGTTGGCAGGGATGGGCGGACAACACGCCATGACGGAGTTCGAGCCGGCGCAAGTTTGATCCCCCCGGCGGCATGAATTGACGCAGGCTTTTTCGGAGTTTCGTATGCGGCAGATCGAAGTGACAGCAAGCGCGCCAAAGAGTGGCATCAACTGGAGCACCGTGATCTTCATGGTGCTCTTTCACGTCCTCGCCATCACCGCGCTCTTCTACTGGAGCTGGCAGGCGCTCGTTGTCACGCTCGTGCTCTGGTGGGTATCAGGCAGCTTGGGGATCGGCATGGGCTATCACCGTCTGCTGACGCATCGCGGCTACCGCGTGCCGAAGTGGGTCGAATACTTCCTCGCGACTTGCGGCACGCTTGCCCTCGAAGGCAGCCCCGTCCACTGGGTCACGACGCACCGCTTGCACCACATGCACGCCGACGCCGAGGGCGATCCGCACACGCCGCGCGACGGCGGCTGGTGGGCGCACATGGGTTGGATTCTGACGGGCACGGCGCAACAGCACGACCGCGCCACGCTCGAACGCTACGCGCCCGATCTCATGAAGGATCGCTTCTATGTCTGGCTCAGTCGCTGGTGGTTCGTGCCGCTCCTCGTCCTCGGCATACTGCTCGGCACGCTGGGCGGTCGCAGCATCCTGCTGTGGGGTATCTTCCTGCGCGTCACTTTAGGTTTGCACGCGACGTGGCTGGTGAATTCGGCGACGCACATGTGGGGCAGCCAGCGTTTTAAGACGAAGGACGACTCGCGCAACAACTGGTGGGTTGCGCTCTGCACCTTCGGCGAGGGTTGGCACAACAATCA
>JAVXVR010000258.1:0-5423 GCA_032230165.1 Acidobacteriota bacterium
CGTCTTGTTCGAGAGCGAGAAGAGATAGGTCGCGATGTCGCGCGCATCCTGTTCAGCGAGGCGGAAGTTCGGCATGACCGTCATGTTCTGCACCTGCAACTCCGCGCCGTCGTTCGGGCATTTGGAGTTACCGTGCGTGTCGAACACGTAGGGCTTGCCGTTCTTCTCGTAGTCCTCGCGCGTGAGATCGCGCTTCTCCTTCGGGCAGTAGGGAGCCCAACGCTCGCGCGGGTTGTAAATCCAGCGCACCGTGTAGTCGTAGTTCTCCTTCTCGCCGACGCGCGTCAAATTCGCGGCGAACGTGCCGCCCGTTTTTTGATCGCCCTCGCCGATGGAGTGGCAGGCGAGGCAGCCGATAGTCTTGAATATCTCCTCGCCATGCGTGGCGTTGCCGGAGTCCTGCACCGGCACTTGACCATCGAAGGAGTTTTGCCACAGGTACGCGGCGACGGCTCTGCGCTCGTAGTCCGAACGCTGCTTGTCATTGTTCTTGATGAAGGCGTGTTCTGAGTTGAGATACCAGAAGGTCGGCATCTTAGTCCCCGGACGGAAAGCCTGCGGGTCTTTGAGCCAGACGGGAATCCAGTCGCGCCTGAGCTTCAAGCGCACGTCTTTCAAGTTCGGTCCGACCTTCTTCTGATCCTGCATCAGGTAGCGCGCCTGCGTGTTCAACTGTTCGATGCGCGCCTCCAACTGGCTGTTCGTGACGTGCAATGAGGTGGCGCGCGCGAGCAACTGTTGCGCCTTCTCTTCCGAAGTGTCCTCGCGCCCCGCTTCGGCGGTCGCGGAGCGCGCTTCGCGGTCGTTCGCGCCGAGTTGATCTTCGAGCTGCTTGACCTGCTGGCGCGTCGTCGAGAGTCCATCGGTCTCCCGGTCGAAGCCCTCGTAGCGGTGACAGCCGACGCAGCCACGCTCCTGATAGATGTCTTTACCCTTCGTCAGCACGGGCGCGTACTGGAGCACGCGATCCTGCTGGTGGCACTGCTGGCAGCCCGCCTCTGCGTTCTCGTGCTTGAACATCGGGTAAGACCAGAAGGGGTTGTCGCCGTGTCCCTTCTCCGTGGAAGTCGTTGCGCGACCGTTGCCCCAGTGACAACTTGAGCAGCCGAACTTGTCGGGGCTGTGTATGTCCAAAAGCTCTTTCGTCGGGTGGCTGACGAAGGCGTGTGCGAGCGAGTCAACTTTTTTGCGCGGGACTTTGAAGTTCGCGGGCGTCAGCTCCAGATTCTTCTCGCGCACGGCAAGGTGGCACGTCTCGCAGCGATCGACGATCTGATCGCCGTTGATGTTGATCTGGCGAATGTTGTAGTCGAACTTCTCGTTCGCCGCGATCATCTTGTCTATTGAGTCAACGCTAACGCCGATGAGGTTGTCCTTCATGAAAGCGTCGCGCTTCTTCGCCAGCTCGTCCGGCGTTTTGAGAAACTCGCCTTTCTCTACGAGCAGCTTCGCCTTCTGATCCTTGAGGCTCAAGTATTTCGCTTCGAGGTCGGCGTACTTGAGCTGCGCCTTCTGCGTCTTGTTCGAGTCGGGCGCGACGGGCAGGTTGACCGTGACCGGATCGTTCCGCAAAGAATCAACGTCCTTGCGCAAGCCGTCCTTCGCCTTGTCCTTCGCTGTCTCGACGCGGTAGTTGGCGACGGTGATGCGCCCGCGCTTGTCCTGATAGCTCTCGGTGATGGCGGCGAGCTGCTTATCAATGAAGCCGACCTGCTTGTCTATGTCTTTGAGTTGCGGATCGACCGCCGCGCGCGCTTCACGCGCCTGCGCGTCAAGCTCCTGATATTCGGGGCGCTGCTTGATCTCTTTCTCGGTGCCCGCCTCTTGATCGTTCTTCTTCTGCGTTCTGAGCCGCTTCAGGTAGCGATTGTAGCGCGTGACGAACTCGCGCTGAATGCCCTTCCAAGGGCGCTGCCCGTATGCCTCGTCGTAGAGCGCCCAGCCGAGCGAAGCCATCAGCAGCAGCGCGCAGACGAGGATGATGTTGCTCGTCGAACGACTGACTACCGGGTCGGCGGCTGGAGCCGGGGGCTCCGTCTTGACGAGTTTGTCAGGAGTCTCTGCCACTTGTCTCTTACCTCCGCTTTGCGGCGACCTAGATGTTGAACCAGGGAGTGACCCAGACGTACTTGATCGTAAACACAAGTCTCAGCAATAGCTTCACGGGAAACGCGAGCAGCACTGAGATGGCGAAGAACTGGAACGTCATGTACTGAAGGATGCTCGTGCGCTGGAGCAGCTTCGTTTCAAGCTCTCCCGGCACGGTCGCCCACCGTCTGAAGTTGCCGAACGATCTAAAAGTTTCGCGCGTCAGAGGCGCGCGCTTCATCAGCCAGTGGAAGAAGAGCCCGCCGATGAGGTAGAACGTGCCGACGACGAGAGCGCCGAAGATCGCCTTCCACGGGTAGCTGTTCAAAAACGTCAGACCCCAGCCCGCGAGTACTTCGTGCAGATCGCGGTTGCGGTCGAAGACGACGGCGTTGTGATCCCACGTCTGCCCGGGCCAGAACCAAATCCAGCCGGGTCCACGTATGAACGTCCCGATGATGATCAGGATGATCCACATGAAGAAGCCCCACAGGAACATCCCCGTCGCGAAGCGTCTCTGCTTCCAGGTGTAGTAGCCGTTCCCCAGAGGGTTCGAGTCAACGTAGGGGAAGACCATCAAGCCCATGATGAGGAGCGTCGGCATGACGACGCCCGCGATCCACGGGTCGAAATAGACGAGCATCTCCTGAAGTCCGAGGAAGTACCACGGAGCTTTCGACGGGTTCATCGTCAAATTTGGATTGGCAGGCTCTTCCAGAGGCGCGTTCAGCGTGATCGACCAGACGAAGAGAATGATCGTCACGATGATCGCCGCGAGGAACTCGACGCGCACAAGATAGGGCCAGACGTGCAGCTCGCGCGCCCAGCCGGGTCGCCACGGCGCGGTCTTGCGGTGCGAAGTTTTGGCGAGCTGCTGGTCGCCTTCGAGCTGTTCGATCAGTTGATCGTTTTCGCGCGACTGCTTGAAGCCGAGCCACGTGAAGAAGACAACGAGCGGGAGGAGCGCGACGATGGGAATGTTGTCGGGCGTGGAGCTGATCTTCCAGAGCTGATGCCAGTCCTCGACGAACATCGCCAGCAAGCCGACCACTACCACGGCGACAACAAGCACGATCCACTTCATGTTCGCGCCGCGCGGGCGCGGGATTGCCATTGCCATTTTCAGTCTCTCCGTCTCACGTCAGTTGCAGGTTGCAAGTTTCAGATTCCAAGTTTTCGGTTGACTAACTTGCAACTTGAAACTTGCGACTTGAAACTACTTCTTAACCGGCTTCAACTCGCTCTCCAGCATGACGGGCGCGGGACCCGAGATGCCGCCGTCCTTGCGTATGCGCCAGAAGTGGACAGCCATGAAGATCGAGGCGACAAGCGGGATGCCGATGCAGTGCCAGATGTAGGAACGCAGGAGCGCGTTCGCGTCCACGATTGAGCCGCCGAGCAGACCGAAGCGCACGTCGTTAAAGGGCGTCATGCCGAGCTGCGGTCCGAAGGGTCCTTCGCTGCCGAGCCCCGGCGTGGCGCGCGCCATGTTCGTCCCGACCGTCACCGCCCAGAAGCCGAGTTGATCGTCGGGCAAGAGATACCCGGTGAACGAGAGCAGAAGCGTCAGCACCAAGAGGACGACGCCAACGCACCAGTTGAACTCGCGCGGTCGCTTGTAAGAGCCTGTCAGGACGACGCGGAACATGTGCAGCCACGTCGTGATGATCATCAGGTGCGCCGCCCAGCGGTGCATGTTCCTGAGGAGTTTGCCGAATGGCACGTCGTGTTCGAGGTAGAGGATGTCACGGAACGCCACCACCTTCGTCGGGTGGTAATAGAACATCAAGAGCACGCCGGTGAAGGTCAGCACGATGAAGAGGTAGAACGTGATACCGCCCATGCCCCAAGTGAAGTTGTAGCGCACGGCGTCGCGGTTGATCTTCGCCGGGTGCAGGTGCAGAAAGACGTTTGAGAGAATGGCGAGGCTGCGGTTGCGCGGGTCTGAGCGGTCGTGCGAGACGCGGAAGATCGACTTCCAGAGCTGCGTCTGCTGCGGGTCTTTGTAAGCCTCGGCTTCCTTGCGCGCGCGCTCGGCAATCATTGCTCCCTGCTCGCGCACCTTTGCCGTAACGCCGACGGCGGTCACCTCCCGCGCCTCGATCTTCCCTTCCGGCAAGCCGGACGAAGCCCGCAAGAGCTTGTTGATGTCGCCTTGATCGTCGGGCTGCTTCCCCGCGCCGTTGCCAGCGGCGGGCTTGCTGTTCGGTTCGTCAGGACGCTCTGCCATGTCGATCCCCTTAGCTGTTAGCTGTTAGCAGAATTATCTGGCTCGGCAAATATCGGCTAATAGTTGACAGCTAATAGCCAACAGCCACCCGTCACCCCTGAAGGAACGCGCCCGGTTTGTCGAACTCGCCCGGCGCGGCGACGCCCTTCTCCCACTTGTAAAGTTGACCCGTGTTGACGACAACCTGACCCTCTGCGTCGAGCTCGACGTGGGCGCGATCCATCGGGCGCGGGGCGGGACCCTCGAAGTTGACGCCCTCGCTGTCGTAGCCGCTGCCGTGGCACGGGCACTTGAACTTGTTCTCGCTCGCCTTCCAGTCGGGCGTGCAGCCGAGGTGCGTGCACTTGGCGAAGATGACGAACAGTCGCTCGGTGTTTTTAACGACCCAGATGCGGTGCTGCTGCTGAAATTTCGTGTCCACGCCGAGCGAGTAGTCGCCGGGGAAGCCGATGCGGAAAGTGGTTGCCGGTTCGGTCAGCGTGCGCGGCAGGAAGAACCGCGCGATTGACATAAAAAGTACGCCCGTAAAACCCACGATGCTCGCCCACACGATGCGGCGTCGCATCTTGTTGATGGGCGGATCGGGCGCGCTCTCGACGAGCGTCGTCGGGCTCTGCTTCGCCGCAACCGCCTTCGGGACTCCCTTCGCGACCGAAGCCGTGGGCGTCGTCGTGGCTTTCGCCGCGCCTGGCGCGACGCGCGCCGCGGGCGGTGTGGCGCTCGGCACTTCACGCTTGACTGGCGGCTCTCCGGCGCGGACGGGCGGCGGGCTGCCCGGTACTTCCTCAGCGCTCGCTTCGGTGGCGGCGGTCGAGTCCGTCACAGCGTCTGCGGGTGGCGTCGGGTTCTTATCGCTTTCCAAACACGAACCTCCGGGTCTTCAGAATCTGATCCGAATGCGCTCAAGCTAGCAGACGAGCGAAGAGTCTTCAGACAGATCACGGTCGGGCGCGATTTGGTATAACTTACCGCACAGAGAGGTCGCGACTCTGCTCGCGCGCCCAATTAATCTGTTCTGCGAAACTATGAAGAGCCACCAAGACTCTGATAAAAACTTTTAAAAAACTGCTTGGCGTGCCAGCAAATATACTCACTGGACGCGCGC
>JAVXVR010000430.1:0-3800 GCA_032230165.1 Acidobacteriota bacterium
GTCAGCTCCCGCTCACGGCGATGCAACTCCTCCTCCGCACGGCTGCGCTTGACCGACAGCTCCCAGATGAGCAGCGCGACGCCGACGAACACGGCGAGAAGCCCGATGCCTTCAATATCGTGGCTCCAATGATACTGCGGCTCAACGAAGAGGTAGTCGCTGACGGGGATCGAGAGGAAGATCGCGAGAAGTCCTGGGCGGCGACCGCCGTAGCGCGTCGCGACGATCACCGCAGCGTAGAAGAAGGCGAAGCGGAGCCGGACGTTTAAGAAGTATATGAACAGCGTCAGCGCGGCGGCGAGCGCCACCGTCCCGACGGCGAGAGCGTAGCGCCAGAGTTGCGAGAGTGTGGCTTTGCTCATCCTAAAATTTCATGCGGAGACTCGAACGGTAAGAGACTTCTACGCCGCGCCCGGAAAAGACGAATGCCCGGCGCGCCTTGCGACACGATGCCGAGACGATCAGTCGCGGATCGAGGGAGAGGGGGGCTTCGAGAACTTTACGACAACGGGGGATTCGTACCTCCCGTATGATACAAGATTTCACGCGGAGGCGAAACGGGAGTCGCGAGCCCGCGCGCGCCGCCGATGGCTTTCGGGCGGCGGGCGAAAAGTAGTAAGCTATGCCACTCAAACGGCAGACTTCTTAAAATTCATCTTGACCGAAAGGTTCGGTTGTCACACATGGCAGAGAACATTCCCATCACCGTCGCGCGCGGCGACGGCATCGGACCCGAAATCATGGACGCGACCTTGAGCATCCTCACGGGCGCGGGCGCGCGACTCGACATCGAAGAGATCGAGATCGGCGAGCGTGTCTATCTCGCAGGCAACGCCGCCGGGATCGAGCCCGGCGCGTTCGACAGTCTTCGCCGCACGAAAGTTTTTTTGAAAGCGCCGATCACCACCCCGCAGGGCGGCGGCTACAAGAGCTTGAACGTCACGGTCAGAAAAACTTTCGGTCTCTACGCCAACGTCCGCCCGTGCGTCTCTTATCATCCGTTCGTCGCGACGAAGCACCCGGACATGGATGTCGTTATAGTTCGCGAAAACGAGGAGGACGTTTACGGCGGCATCGAGTACCGTCAGACCGGACAGGTCACACAATGTCTCAAACTCATCTCGCGACCGGGCACGGAGAAGATCGTCCGCTACGCTTTCGAGTACGCGCGACGCAACAACCGCCGGAAGGTGACGTGCTTCACGAAAGACAACATCATGAAGATCACCGACGGTCTCTTCCACAAAGTCTTCGAAGAGATCGCCGAGGAATATACCGACATCGAGAACGAACACTGGATCGTGGACATCGGCGCGGCGAAATTAGCCGACACGCCCACGGCTTTTGATGTCGTCGTGCTGCCGAACCTCTACGGCGACGTGCTCTCGGACGTGGCGGCGCAGATCGCGGGCTCAGTGGGCTTAGCGGGCTCTGCGAACATCGGCGAATCAATCGCGATGTTCGAGGCGATCCACGGCTCTGCCCCGCGCCGCGCCGGACAGAATCTCGCGAACCCTTCCGGCTTGCTCTTCGGCGCGATCATGATGCTCGTCCACATCGGACAGACTGACGTTGCCGAGCGCGTCCACAACGGCTGGCTGCGCACGATTGAAGAGGGCGTCCACACCTACGACATTTACAAAGAAGGCGTGAGCCGCGAGAAAGTCGGCACGCGCGAATTCGCCGAGGCGGTCGTCGCGCGCATGGGTCAGAAGCCGGAGACCTTGAAAGCCGCCAGCTACAAGTCGGCGGGCGCGGACGACGAAGGCTCTTTCGTGAGCCGCATGGCGCGCACGTCCGTGGCTTCACAAAAAGAGACGGTCGGCGTTGACGTATATCTCGACTGGACACAAGGGAGCGCAGATCAACTCGGCGCGGCAATCGAGAAGTTAAACGGCGAGGGCTTACAGCTCTCTTCGATCAGCAATCGCGGCGTCAAGGTCTATCCCGGCGGTCACACAGAGACGTTCTGCTCCGACCACTGGCGCTGCCGCTTCGTCGCCGACGCGGGCGAAGGCGGCGCGGTCACGCACGCACAGATCGTCGGGCTGCTCGCGCGCGCCGCAGAGTCAGGCTTCGACTTCATCAAGACCGAAAACCTCTGCAACTTCGACGGGCAGCCCGGCTATTCGCACGCGCGTGAGTAAAAAATCCGACACGGACAAACAAGAAGGGAGATCAAGATGGACGACGACAACAAAGACGTACAAGAGATCGGAGCGACGACCGAACAGCACCCGCGAGTCGAGTTGGGTCCGACTGAGAAACTGGAAGACAACAACTTGTCCGCCCCGCTCGTCCCCGGCGCGCAGAGCTCGGCGAGCGAAGAGATCAAAAAAGAAGTCAACCTCAACACCGAATGAGAAGAAATGATGAACGATGAAGTAGGAACGATGAACTAAAGGCACCCGGCTTCCACTTCATCATTCATCGTTCCTACTTCATCGTTCATTCTTGCTCAGTTTCTAAGGAGAACAACGCATGTCAGCCCCTGCCCCCGCGCGACCCGAAACGAACGAGTACGCGCCCTACTACGAAAAATACGTCTCGCTCGTCTCCGCGGGCGACATCGTCGAGACGCTGCAACGACAAGCCGCCGAAACGCTCGCCTTGCTCCGCAGCGTTTCAGAAGAGCGCGCGGCGTCGCGCTACGAGCCCGGCAAGTGGAGCGTTAAGGAAGTGGTCGGTCACGTCATAGACTCCGAGCGCATCTTCTCGTATCGCGCGCTGCGCTTCGCACGCAACGATCAGACGCCGCTCCCCGGCTACGAGCAGGACGACTACACGCGCGCCGCCAACTACGGCGCGCGCACCATCTCCGATCTCGCGGACGAGTTCGAGAGCGTCCGCAACGCGACCCTCTCGCTGCTGCGCTCGCTCGACGGGGAGGCGTGGCTGCGCCGTGGCAAGGCGAACGACAATGAAGTTTCGGTGCGCGCCCTCGCGCACATCATCGCCGGGCACGAGTTGCACCACGTCGGTATCTTGCGCGAACGCTACCTCTCATGAAGAGACGCGGTGACGGAGAGACGCGCGGACGCGGGGAGAAGACAAACGACTCGCCCGCCGCGTCTGCGCGCCCGCGCGCCGCGCGTTCCTCTGTCGCCGCGTCGTCGCGTCGCCGCGTCGCCGCGCCCGGCTCGCCGCTTGTCGCCGTCATCATGGGCAGCAAGTCCGACTGGGAGACGATGCGCCACGCTGATGAAGTCTTAACTAAGTTCGGCGTCGCGCACGAGTGTCGCGTCGTCTCGGCGCATCGCACGCCCGCTTGGATGGCGGAGTTCGCGGGCGAAGCCGAGACGCGCGGGTTGAAAGTTATCATCGCGGGCGCGGGCGGCGCGGCGCATTTGCCCGGCATGGTCGCGGCGCAGACGACCTTGCCCGTGCTCGGCGTCCCCGTCGAGAGCCGCGCTTTGAAAGGCTTGGACTCGCTCCTTTCCATCGTGCAGATGCCCGCGGGCATTCCCGTCGGCACGCTCGCCATCGGTCAGGCAGGCGCGACCAACGCCGCGCTCCTAGCCATTGCTATCCTCGCAGGCGGAGACGAACGCTTGCGCGCGCGACTGCAAGACTTCCGCCGCGAACAAGAGCGACAAGTGCGCGAAGCAACACTCGAACAGCAAGGCTGAGGCATAGAAGACCACTGTCCAACTCAACTCCGAGCAACTCGTGGATGGGGTAAGATGCGACGGGCACTAAACTCTGTTGCGCTCACTATAGTTTTCCTAATTCTGCTCGGCGTGGTTGCTTGGCTGATCGTGGATGTTATCGGCTGGGAAATCCCTGAACGGATCGTATCG
>JAVXVR010000311.1:0-3129 GCA_032230165.1 Acidobacteriota bacterium
TTGACGCCGCCACGCGGCGAAGGTTACTGACACCATTGATGCCCTATTTTCATTGACACTCTCATCCTCGAACCCTTATGTTCAATTGAGGCGCTCTGCGGGAAGGGCGCGCTTGAAGGAGTAAGAAAACAGTGCCGAGGGAGAACACTTTCTCGCGCCGCTTGCAGGAAAGCCTACAGGCGCGCCAGCTCGAGGATCATCGACAGGAGCAGAAGAAATCGCTGCTCCTGCACGACTTGCCGCCGTCCATTGACGATCAACTCGTCCGCCTCGAAGAGGATTTGCGCCGGCTCAAGGTCGAGTACGACATCTTCTTCAACGGCGCGTCGAAGCGCCCGCCCTTCGACACGAAGAGCCGCGTCGAGATGCACATCAAACGTCTCTTCGACGAGCGCAAGCTGACTTACGCGCAACGCTACCGCTACAACTCGCTCGTCGCGCGCTACGTCGCGCAACGCGACCTGTGGCGACGCAACATGCAGGATCGTGAAGAGGGGCGCGACCCTGTTGCCGCCGCGCGCGCCTCGCTCGGCAAATCCGCCAGGGGGGGCGAGAAGGAACGCCACGCCACTTTCGTCTGCGCCGACGCGCGCACGGACAAGGCGACGGTGCGCAGCCTCTTCGAGGCTCTCGTCGAGGCGAAGAAGGGTTGCGGTGAGCCGGTGGAGGATTTCTCCTTCGCCAAGTTTCACAGGATGATCGCGGCGAAGACGGACGCGCTCAAGGAACGTCTGGGCTGCGAGCGCGTGCGCTACGCGATCTACACGGAAGCGGGTCGCGTCGCTTTCAAGGCGAAGGCGGACGAGTAGGGGCGAGAGAGTTCAGCGGTTAAAACTCGAAGGCGCGGCGTTTGTTAAAAACGCCGCGCCTTCAAGTTTTGCGCCTCGAAACATTCGTCGCGTTCCGAGGTCTTGGTCTTGCGCTTCCCGGCTCCGTAGCAGTCCGGCAAGCGGTCAGTGGCTTTCCAAACGAAAGCTTGGGGAGATTTAGACCTTAGACCTTCGTCACTTTCTCCGCCTGCGGTCCCTTCGGACCCTGCGTGACTTCAAACTCGACGGTCTGACCCTCTTCGAGCGTCTTGAAGCCGTCGCCCTGAATGGCGGAGTAGTGAACGAAGATGTCCGAAGAGCCGGGCTGCTCGATGAAGCCGTAACCCTTCGCGTTGTTGAACCACTTGACCTTACCGGTAATTCTAGACATAGCAGACGAATCCTCCTAACGATTCGGTTAAAGGCGGGCGGGCGTTAATTCTCCTCGCCGCGCCGGAGTTGACGTTTGAGCCGGGTGCGTTTGTTCTTGGGGAAGACGCGCCCCGAAGAGGCTGCCAAACAAAAAGAGCCCGCGCCCGGCGAACCGCACTCTCTCGAAGGAGCGCTTTCGTCACCGAAACACGAGCCCAACTACTTACGGAAAACTCATTGCCCTACTTCTAAAGCGGTCGCAGGACTGAGGTTAAACCCTAAGCCTTGCGTTAAAACGACGGCGCATACTAAGCGATGCCCCGCGAGACTGTCAAGGAGAAAATACTTTAATTCTGAGGCTTCGCCGCGCCCTCACTCGCGCCTTCCGTTTGCCCCGGCAGGTACGCGAGCGGGTTGACCGACTCGCCGTTGATGCGAACTTCGTAGTGCAGGTGCGGTCCCGTCGAGCGACCCGTCGAGCCGACGCGACCCAAGAGCTGCCCGCGCGCGATCTCTTGTCCGACCGCGACTTCGAGCTTCGAGAGGTGCGCGTAGCGGGTCGTCAAGCCGTCGCCGTGCGAGACTTCGACCATCTGCCCGTAGCCACTCTGCGTGCCCGCAAAGACGATAGTGCCGTTTGCCGCCGCGACGACCGGCGTGCCGCGCTCGGCGCGTATGTCCTGACCCGGATGGAACTCAAAGGAAGAGCCGCCGAACGGGTTGCGCCGACCGCCGAAGCCATCGGTCATCTCACCCGCGACCGGAAAGATCGACGGGATGCGCGACTTCTCGCGCAGGGCGCTCTCATAAGTTTTCAACTGCGCTTCGAGCTGCACGGCGCGCGCCTCGACCGCCGCGATGGCAGCTTCATCCATCACGACGAGCGGACCGCCCGATCCACGCTCGCCCTGCGCGTTCTCTTCCATCACGCCCGACATCTCGGCGAGTCGGCGCGAGGCGTCCTCAATCGCGTCCACGCGATCTTCGAGCTGTTCGAGCTTCTGTCGCTGCTGCTCGTTCTCGACGCGCAGCCGCTCGTTCTCGCGCTCGACGCGCAAGTGGACGGCTTCGCGGTACATGCCGAAGAGCCCGTAGGCGGCGGCGCACAGGATGAGCGCCGCCAAGACGGGCGCGACTTTAAGCCAGCGGCGATGAATGCAGATGCGTCGGATCGTTGAGCGCGAGCGCGAGGTGTGCGTGACGATGAAAGTATACAGCCTCTCGTCTCTCTTCATCGGGGAAGTGTCCTCTCAGTCGCTTTCGTCCGCGCCCGCGAACGGTAAAAACATGGGAACGGCGCGGAGAAAGCGTGCAAAGGCACTGCCTGCCCGTGGGCGACGGTGCGAGCGAAACCACGATTGGGGCTTCTTTTTAGTTGAACCTGCCTGAAGTATGGGAGCTGGCGGCAATAATGCTGAGGATCGTCTTAAACCCTTCCTAACCCTTCCGCACGCCGAGCGACCTGTACAAGGGGCTGAACCCTATCACACGCCGCGACGCAATTGCAAACGCGCGTCGGTTTTGCGCGAATCATGCGGCAAAATCGTCGTAGCTGAGCCTTGGCGACAAAACAGAAGGCTCGCCGTCGAAGTTTCCAGACTTCGACGCGAGCCCCTTATGCAAACAGGCGCGCGAGAACTCTCTCGCCCGCAGCGCGTTGCTTTAGATGCCTTCCGCCTCGCGTCGGCGGCGACCCCGCCCGCGCAGCATCGCCAGCACGATGATGAGCACGACGGCGACGAACGCGACGACGACGGCGATCTTGAGCAGCACCATCAGGAACGCGACGAGCGCGATGAGCTGTTTGACGAGCACGATGAGCAGCGCGATGAGCGCCATGATCGCGCCCAACCCCCCCGCTGCTTTAAGAACACCTAACATAACAACATCCCCTCTCAGGCTAAAAACTTTTTCCGCGCACGCCAATCATACCAGAGTGCCCTGCGTC
>JAVXVR010000349.1:0-3108 GCA_032230165.1 Acidobacteriota bacterium
CGCAGCGCGCGCCTGAGCGTCGAGATGGGTTTGAGGAATCCGCGCACGCGTAGCTCCGCGCCATTCGTCACGCCGCCTTCAAGTCCGCCCGCGCGGTTCGTCGCGCGCGTGTATTCGCGCGCGTCGGCGTCGTAACCGATCGCGTCGTGAACTTGAGAACCGGGGAGCGCCGCCGCCTCCAGCCCCGCGCCGATGGAGACGGCTTTGACGGCGTGGATCGACATCAAGCTTTGCGCGAGACGCCCGTCGAGCTTCGCATCCCAAGAGGTGTGTGAGCCCAGACCCGCGACGATGCCGCGCGCGACGACTTCGAAGACGCCGCCCAGAGTGTCGCCCGCGCGCCGCGTCTCGTCTATGAGCGTGACCATGCGTTGCTGCGCTTCCGTGTCGGCGCAGCGCAAAGGTGCGTCGTCGGGGATCGCTGCGATCTCATCCCACGAAAGTTGTAAAGGCTCTTCGGGAACGCCGCCGAGTTGCACGACGTGGCTGCGAATCTCCGTGCCGAACGCCAAGAGCAACTGTTTGGCGAGCGCGCCACACGCCACACGCGCGGCGGTCTCCCGCGCAGAGGCGCGCTCAAGGATGTCTCTCAGGTCGCGCGCGCCGAACTTCTGCCCGCCCGCAAGGTCTGCGTGACCGGGTCGCGGTCGCGTCACGCGCCGCGCGCGTTCCGGCGCGACCTCGCGCGCCTCGGTCGCCATCACGTCCGTCCAGTTCTTCCAGTCCTTGTTCTCGATGAGGAGCGCGACGGGCGAGCCTAAGGTGAGACCGTGCCGCACGCCGCTCAAGACTTCGACCACGTCCTGCTCGATCTTCATCCGACCGCCACGCCCGTAGCCCCACTGCCGACGCGCCAGCTCCCGGTTGATCTCTTCGACATCAACGGCGAGACCGGCGGGCAGACCTTCGACTATCGCGACGAGCGCGCGACCGTGCGACTCTCCGGCGGTGGTGAAGCGAAACATGGGAATGCGTCTGGAGTCTGGAGTCGGAAAGCACTTTGCCTTTGACTCCAGACTCCAGACTCTAGACTCCAGACTTGTTATTTGTCACGTCGATGAAGCGCGCGCGGACTTCGGGTGGCGGGAGCAGACAAGTATCGTACTTGCCGAAGAGTTGGTAGCGATGGCGCGCGAACAGATTGTAGAAGTAATCGCGCAGCGGCGCGGGGATGACGCGTGCCGCGAGGAACAGTTTCCAGAAGCCGCCCAGATACGCCGCCAAGCGCAGCGCCGCCGCCGAGCGGACGAAGACGCGCTCCGGTTCGTTGTCAGCCGATCTTTCAAGAACGACGACCGAATCGACGCCCTGCAACTCCGGGTGGCGCGCGATCACCGTTTTGCCGAAGTCGCTCTGCAAGGCGGCGAAGCGCATCGTGCCGCGCTTGTCGTGGTCGAGGATCAACTTGACTGACTTGTTGCAGAAGCCGCACACGCCATCGTAGAGCATGAAGGGTGCGTTATCAGATGTTTTCGCCATCAGCGTTCACACTCAAGAACTCTTCGCCGAACATGTTGCCGCGACCAAGCACGCACGCCGGATCGAAGGCGCGCTTTAAGGCAGCCATCTCGCGCAAGTGTGCGTCGCCGTAAAGCTCGCGCAGGTACGCACGCTTGAGCTTACCGACGCCGTGCTCCGCAGAGATCGTGCCGCCCAGAGAGACAGCGTAGCGTATGAAGCGCATGTAAAGCTCGCGTGCGCGCGCGGCTTCCTCGTCGTCGCGGGGCAGGATGTTGACGTGGACGTGATTGTCGCCGATGTGACCGAAGATGACGTACTCAAGCTTGTTCGCGCCGAGCGTGTCGCGATAGCAGCCGAGCATCTCCGCAAACTTTCCGTCGGGCACAGCCATGTCGGTCGAGACTTTGCGCTGCGAGTGTCGCGCGAGCCATTCGTTGACGAGCACGGGCAGCGCGTGGCGAAACTCGCGCAGGCGGCTCTGATCGCGCTCCGAGGTCGCGAACCAGGACGCGTCGAGCAGCGCGCCGTGGCGTTCGAGCAGCGCAAGCCACGCCTGTGTCAAAGTCTCTTCGTTTGCCGCCGTCGTCTCCTGCTCGAAAAAGATCGCGCCCGCAACAGTCGTAGGGATCGCAGGGTATTTGGCGCGCAGGAATTCGAGCGACGCGCGGTCGAAGTATTCGAGGGCGCGCGCGTCAATCGTGTTGACGCTCTCTTTGCTTCGTGTTTGCAGCGAGGCGGCGCGCGCCTTGCCGACGAACGTGAGCAGTTCATCCTCGCGCTTGAAGAAGACGACGCCGCTCAAGAGACCTTCGGGCTTCGGCAGAAGTCTCAACTCCGCTTCCGTGACGACGCCGAGCGTGCCCTCGCTGCCGACGAAGAGATCAACCAAGTCCATGCCGGGCTCGACGAAATATCCGGCGGCGTGCTTGCGCGTCTGCGGCATACGGTATGAAGGCAGCTGCGCGACGATAGTGCGACCGGATGCGAGAGGGACGCGGAGGCGACCATCCGCATCGGCTCTGATCTCATCACGACTGAGCGAGAGCACGTCGCCGTTTGCGAGCACGACTTTTAGACGGCGCACATAAGCGCGTGTTGCGCCGTATTTGAACGTGCGCGAGCCGGAAGCGTTCGTCGCGATGGTGCCGCCCAGATAACAACTCCACTCGGTCGGATCGGGCGGGTACAGCAACCCTTCAGCCTCGACCGCGCGGCGAAAGTCCGCGAGCACAACACCTGCTTCGGCGGTCGCACGCCCCCCTTCGCCCTCTTTCACGATCTCTCTGATCCGGTTCAGACGATCCGTCGCCAGGACGATCCCGCCGAACGGCACGCGCCCGCCGACGACGCCCGTGCCCGCGCCCGCGATCGTCACGGGCGTGCACGTGCGCGTCGCTTCCGCGAGCATGCCTGCAACTTCATCAGTCGTTTCAGGAAAGACGACGCGCGCGGCGTGACCGCCCGCGAGGTTGCTCGCGTCGGCGACGAATGACTGTAACTCGTCCGTCTGAGACTTGATCAACATTCAGGAGAGCAGGCGTTGAATGAGCGCGGACATGAGCGGCAGGATAAGGAAGCCCACGGGCAGCGCGACGAGCCACAGGATGAGCGAGAGATTCTTGTTACGTCGCGCCTTCGCGTAATCCG
>JAVXVR010000369.1:0-8213 GCA_032230165.1 Acidobacteriota bacterium
AGCGCCTCCAATGCAACGACCCGAACGCCCCGCCATGTCCGGTTGATCCGGCCACCTCGCAGTTCGGCTACCTGAGCATCAGGCGTAAGTTCACCAACAAGACGGGGTCGTCGGTGACACGCCTGCGCTTCCACATCGCCGACATCACCACGCTGGGCAGTCCCGGCGGCGGCGTGGGAAGCGGGCAGGCTGATCTGCGCGCCCTCACCTCCAGTCAGATCACCGTGCTCGTCAACGGCACGCCGACGACGGTTGAGGGCACGACGCTCGAACAGCCGCCCACGCAAACTCTCGGCGGCGGTCTCAACAGCAGCATGAGCGTGGGCACGATCACGTTCGCCACGCCTCTCCCGAACGGTCAGAGCGTCAACGTGCAGTTCATGTTCGGCGTGCAGCAGGGGGGACGCTTCCGCGTCTTCGTCAACGTCGAAGCGCTGCCGTAAGACGCCGCGCTCGAACCACTCAACAGGCGGGGGACGCTAAAGTTGCCTTTAGCGTCCCCCGCTTTCACGTCGTGGCGCTGCTTGAATAATTGGGGGCGTTAAGGTGTAATGAAGTTCGGTCGAATGATGATGACGAAGATTTTAGTGACTAACGACGACGGCATTAATTCCGACGGGCTCATCAAGCTGGAAGAGGCGATGAAGGAGTTGGGCGACGTGTACGTCGTCGCGCCCGCCTCCGAGATGAGCGGCGCGTCGCACAGCCTGACGCTCTCGCGCCCGCTGCGTATCAGAAAGATCGACGACCGCCACTGGACGGTGGACGGGACGCCGACCGACTGCGTCACGCTCGCGCTAAACACCATCCTCGCTGCGGAAGAGCGACCCGACATCTGCGTCTCCGGCATCAATCAGGGCGGCAACCTCGGCGACGACGCCACCTATTCGGGCACGGTCGCGGGCGCGCTCGAAGCGACGATCCTCGGCATCCCCGGTCTCGCCTTCAGTCTCGTCGCGACCGAGCGTTACGACTTCACGCACGCCGCACGCTTCGCCATCACAGCCGTGCGCAAAGCGCTCGCCGAAGGACTCCCCGAAGGCACGCTCCTGAACATCAACTTGCCGCCGGGACCCGTGAAAGGGGTGCGCGTCACGACGCAGGGCATCAAGAACGCCGTCTCCGTCATCACCGAAGGCGTCGATCCGCGCGGCAAGCCTTACTACTGGATCGGTCAGAAGATTTTGCAGGACATGAACGCCGACGGGACGGACTACTATGCCGTGCGTCAAGGGTTCGTCTCCGTCACGCCGATGCGTACCGACATGACGAACCACGGCGCGCTCGAACGGATCGCGAGCTGGGGCGAGGTGCGCGGCGATGACGACGCGGAAGTCGAGGTCGGCGAAAGCCCCGTGCTCGAACGTGCCTGAGCGCGTTCGAACAATTTTTCTTAACTCTCAACCATTGCCGGAGTCTATCAAGTTTGAGCCCCCCGCCAGCCCCCGCTGCGCAGATGTCGCAGTACCGCCCACAGCGCGAGCGCATGGTCGAACGCCTGCGCGCGCACTACCGCATCCGCGATGAGAAGACGCTTCGCGCGATGGCGGAAGTGCCGCGCCACTTCTTCGTGCCTGACGCGCTGCAATCAAACGCCTACGGCGATCACGCGCTCCCGATCTCGGCGAACCAGACGATCTCGCAGCCCTTCATCGTCGCCCGCATGACCGAACTGCTCGAAGTGGACGCCAACAGCCGCGTGCTTGAGATCGGCGCGGGCTCAGGCTACCAGACCGCCGTGCTGGCGCGCGTCGCGGGAAGCGTCTTCGCCATCGAGCGCATCCCGGAGCTGGCGCGCGAGGCGCAGAAGAAGATTCGTGAACTCGGCATCTACAACGCGACCGTCAAATGCTTCGACGGCACGCTCGGCTGGGACGCACACGCGCCCTACGACGCGGTGCTGGCGGCGGCGGGCGGACCCGCAGTGCCGGAGCCTCTGCTCGCGCAACTTAAAGTGGGCGGGCGGCTCGTCATGCCCATCGGTCAGAGCAAGGAAGCGCAGCGCCTCGTGCGCGTCCTGCGCACGGAGAAGGGCTACGAGCGCGAGGATCACGGCGCGTGCGCCTTCGTCCCGCTCATCGGTCGCTATGGGTGGGGTAGCGAATAGTTCAAAGTTGCAAGTTCAAGGTTCAAAGTTTGAAGAGCGCCATTAACTTTGAACCTTGAACTTGCAACTTTGAACTTGAACGGAGTGAAAGCTTGATCGCGAAAATCATCGGCATACTTTCGGGCTTCATCATCGCGGTCATCTCCGCGCTCGGCTACGCGGGCGTGGCGCTCTTGATGGCGATCGAGTCGGCGTGCATTCCTCTGCCGTCGGAAGTCATCATGCCGTTCGCGGGTTATCTGGTTTACACGGGTCGCTTCAATTTGTGGGCGGTGAGTGTGGCGGGCGCGTTCGGGTGCGTTGTCGGCTCGCTCGTCGCTTACTGGGTCGGCTCGCGCGGCGGGCGACCCCTCATCGAGAAGTACGGCAAGTACGTTCTCATCTCGCGTCACGATCTAGACCTCGCGGATCGCTGGTTCGCGAGTCGCGGCGAGGTGATCGTCTTCGCGAGCCGTCTGCTTCCGGTCGTGCGCACGTTCATCGCGTTTCCGGCGGGCGTGGCGCGGATGAACCTGACGCGGTTCGTCGCCTACACATTCCTCGGCTCGCTGCCGTGGTGTCTGGGCTTGGCTTACGTCGGGCAAATCTTAGGCGAGCAATGGGACAAGAACGATGCGCTGAAGACCTGGTTCCACCGCTTCGACTTCGTGATCGGCATCCTCATCCTGCTCGCTGCGGCGTGGTGGGTCTGGCGTCACGTCAAGCACGCGCGCGCCGATGAGAGACGCGCCGCCGAGACTTCGTAAGGGCAAGGCTTCCTAGATCGAGTCAGGTGTCATGACGGAGCGGTCGGTCGGTTTCGGACGCGCGGGTTTGACAGGCGGCGCGAGCGACCATAGAATACGTCTCAAGTTTGACATGTCGGGGCGTGGCTCAGCCTGGTAGAGCGCTCGGTTCGGGACCGAGAGGTCGGAGGTTCGAATCCTCTCGCCCCGATTTTCCCTTCCCAAGAAAATTTCCCTTACAACTTCTTTCCGCCAAAGCAGCGGCGGCACTCTCGTCTCTTCTTTGCACACATCGCGATAGAGTTCGCGCGGGGTCGTCGTGCATCGGTCGGGTCGCCGGGTGATCTCCCCGCATGAACACATTTACTCAACATTTTTAGTACGAGCGCGGACAGACTTTCGCGCCGCGACCTCGTAAAATCCACTCACCGTTTTGGAGACAATTAAACCGTAATCTGTGATGGGTTCGGCTCAGGGTGGCGGCGGGCGAAGCGAACTCCGTGGCGGGCGGAGTGTCGCTTGTGGCAGGTAAGCCGTTGAAAAGATCGCGACTTCGAACCTTCGACAGTCACATAGAACGAGCAAGGGGCGGGTAAAAAAACAAGGTGAGCGCGACGAATAATCGGCTCACCTTTTTTTATTTCATTGAGAGGAATCAACGGAGGCTCTTACCGGGAAAGTGTCGTCGCCACCGCCTCTTCCAAAGTCATCAGCATCCCTTTCGCCCGCGCCGCATCGAAAGCGGTCTGACCCAAAGCGCCGCGCGCGTGGCTCTCCATCAATTCAACCTCTGACTTCCAATCCAGCGGCGGCTGGGGGAGACCCACCTCCCCACTTCGCAGCGAATTTTCAGCGCCGAGCAGCCGCGCTGCTTTGACATATTTACCTTCCATCGCCGCCAGACAACTGAATCCCAGCAAGGAGCGGACGACGCCTAACCCGTCTTTTCTGGCGTAGAAAATCTCCAGGCTGTCCTTGAAGAATTTGTCTGCGCGGGAAAGATCGCCTTCGCTCATAGCCATGCGCCCGCAGAAGTGTAGATACCAGCGGAAGTAATTCTCTTGACGCCCTTCATGCTCTAACACCTTTCCGGCTGCGGTCATTTGTGCGCGCGCCCCTTGCCGGTCGCCCAATCGGTGAAGTACGAAGGCGAAGTTGACGCGCAACGTGCCCTCGCTGTTGTTATCTGTGAGCCCGCTCCTCTGGTATGAGTCCAGGCTCTTTTTCAGCCAGTCGCGCGCGACGGTGAAGTTACCCTGATCGACTTCGAGTTCGCCTAGATCGAACTGCACCCAGGCGATCTTCCTCCAATCGAAATCGGCAGGCTTAAGATTCTGAAACTTGATTAAGCTCTCTTCGAGCAAGTCGCGCGCTTGATCGAACTCGCAACAGAGATAGCGCAATCTGCCCAACCGTTGGAGAGCGGTCGCTTCGACCAACTCACGCCCGGTCTCGCGACCCAGTTCCGACATTTTGTTCGCATACGCCTCGCCTTCTTTGCAGTCCGCCTGTTTTATCGCCAGCAGGGAGGCGCGGTCTAAGACGAGAATCTGCAAGTCTGCGGGCGCACTCTGACCTTGCGCGAGCACGCGCTCAAGCGCATCTCGCAATACCTTCCGCGCGTCTTCGCGACGACCCTGATAGTCCCATGAAAGGCTAAAGGCGTAAGCGAGGTGCAGCGCGCTTTCGGCGTCGAGCGAGGGCATCTGTCTCAAAGCCGCTTCCAACTCGTCTTCACTCGCCTTGAGCTTGTTGATGTCTGCGCCTTCATCAATCTCACCGCGCTCGTCTAAAGCCAGAATCTTCGTAATTCTCTGCGCAATCAGGTCAATCTGGGCTTCAGACAATTCGGTATGCGATGTAGCCTCTTTCTTCGTAAATTTCCTTCTGACCGAGTCAACGAGCTGATCCATACCGGCGATGATGCCGATGACGGCTGCGATGATGAAGAGAATTGCCAGTATGCCCACTTTGAAATCTCTACAGGTGAAGATGTTGAGCTAGACGTCGTCAGAAGCCCACATTGACTGTCGTGATCATTTGATCGGGATTCCGGTCGGGATGGGAGCGCCGAAGTTCGGTGAGCCGTCGGCATTCCAAGTGAATCTTTGGGCGCGGACGTTTCGGTCCCATCCGGCACCGCTATGCCTGGCGGCGTGATAGACGATCCAGTCTTTCAGTCCGTCGCGCGATTTAACGAAGCAGGCGTGACCGGGACCGAAGACGTCCGCAGTTTTAGCAAAGACGGGAGTCTTCGTTTTTAGCCACGACTCTTTCTTGAGCACGTTGCCGCCGACATAACTCAACTGACCGAGGCAGTAGTCGTCAGTCCAACTGCCGCTCGCCGAGTAAATGATGAAAATCCGACCGTCTTTCTTCAGAACTTCCGGCGCTTCGTTCACGTCCGGCGCATCGACCCTCTCCCAATCATATTCGGGCATAGAGATGCACACGCGTTCGCCGCTGATGCTCAAGGGCGAATCCATCGGCGCGATGTAGATGTTCTGGCGCGTGTTCTCGAAGCTCTCCCAACCCGACCAGACGAAGTATGTCGAGCCGTCGTCGAGCACGAGCACCGTCCCGTCGATTGCCCACCTGTCCGTCGGGGCTGCGATCTTGCCTTTGAAGGTGAACGAGCCTTGAGGGTCTGGGGAATCGCCTTCGAGAACATACATGCGGTGGTTGCGATTATCGCCGTCGTCGGCGGCGAAATAGATGTACCACTTGTCGCCCAAGCGATGGAGTTCGGGAGCCCAGACGTTCTTTGCATACGCGCCGTCTGGCGGCGGCGTCCACACCTCCACCCTCGCGGCTCTTCCGATGTCTTGCAGCCTGCGCGACCTGGCGACCTGTATTTCACCCCGTTCACCGGCTCGGCAGTAGTAGTAATCACCCTCCGATAAGATGACCCAGGGATCAGCGCCTGACTCGACGATAGGGTTCACGAACGTTTCATCGTCTGCGCGTAGTTCAGGTGCGGTAGTCATGCTGAAATCAGTTTATAACCTTTATGGTCGGTGCAAGGAAAGCAATCGAGTTCGCCCGATGGCGGCGAGGGTGTTTGGATTTCGGCGCGAGAAAAGCGCGTCTCGGCGCGCGAACTCGTTACTGACAACGCGCTCCAAGCGGCACGGCATTTGTAACCCTTCATTAAGATCGTACTTGAACGAGTTGTTTTCGGACAGGCGGTGGTGCGCCTGTCCGTCGAGTGTTCGGAAATTATCAGACAACTGAGGAGGCAATCTTATGGCGGCGAACGAAACTTCTTTGACTCAGGTGGGCGCGGGCAGCGAGAGGGAAGAGTTGGCGAGCAGGCAGAATGTGAACGTCGGCGAGACGGAGCGCTGGGTTTCGGTCATCGGCGGCGGCGCGCTCGCGCTCTACGGGCTGACGCGCGGCAACCTGCCGGGCGTCGCGCTCGCGCTGCTCGGCGCGAGCGCCGTCTATCGCGGCACGACCGGGCACTGCTACGCTTATGACGCGATTGGCGTCAACACGGCGGGCACAGAGTCGGACAACCAGAACGTGAGCGTGCGCGGCGGTCGTGGCGTCAAAGTCGAGAAGAGTTTAACGATCAACCGCGAGCCGGAAGAGCTGTACAGCTTCTGGCGCAACTTCGATAATCTGCCGCGCTTCATGAAACACCTCGAAGAGGTGCGCGTGATAGACCCGCAACGCTCGCACTGGGTGGCGAAGGCTCCGGCGGGCACGACCGTCGAGTGGGACGCGGAGGTTTACAACGAGAAGGAGAACGAGCTGATCGCCTGGCGCTCGCTCGAAGGCTCTGAGGTGGATAACGCGGGCTCGGTGCACTTCACGCCAGCGCCGGGGGGGCGCGGCACGGAGGTGCGCGTTGTCTTGAAGTACGATCCGCCCGCAGGGATCATCGGCGCGGCAGTCGCTAAACTTTTCGGCGAGAGCCCCGCACAACAGATAGACGAAGACCTCCGCCGCTTCAAGCAACTGATGGAGGCGGGCGAGGTGGCGACCACGACGGGTCAGCCTTCGGGTCGCGCCGCGTCCGCGAAGTGAGCATCTGATTTGACCTCGCGCACACGGGCACACCTCGCGCGCGCCGCCGTCGCTGGAGGGATCGGCACTTGAGCCACGGCGATGCGCGCGCTTAACAACGGTCGAAGGAGTGAAAGCGATGACGAAGAAGATAATGTCGTTCGCGCTGCCCATCGTGGCGGCGGCGCTCATGCTGGCATGCGCGGGCGGCGCGGGCGACGGCGGTAAAAAGTCGGACGCCTTCGCGAAGACCGCGGCGCAGGGCGGGATGGCTGAGGTGCAGATGGGCAAGCTAGCCTCGGAGCGTGGCGGGAGCGCTGCCGTCAAGCTCTTCGGTCAGCGCATGGTTGACGATCACACGAAGGCGAACATGGAGTTGAACCAGCTCGCCGCGCGCAAGAACATTCAGCTCCCGCAGGAGTTGAGTTCGGAGCAGAAGTCGTTGATGGACAAGCTGTCGAAACTCGCGGGTGCTGACTTCGACAAGGAGTACGTCAACGCGATGGTCGAGGATCACGAGCACGACGTGGAGGAGTTTCAGACGCAGTCTGAAAAGGGCGACGACCCCGACGTGAGGGCTTTCGCCACCAAGACGCTACCCACGTTGCGCGATCACTTGCAGATGATCAAGGACATCAAGTCGAAGATGTAACGAGACGAAGACAAGGGGGAATTTGGACTGATGAAAGCTCTCTGCTGGTTCGGCAAGAACGATGTGCGGATCGAGAACGTCCCCGATCCAAAGATACTCAACCCGCGCGACGCGATCATTAAGATCACGCGCACCGCCATCTGCGGCTCAGACCTGCACCTTCTGGACGGGTATGTTCCGGGGATGCAGAAGGGCGACATCCTCGGTCACGAGTTCATGGGCGAGGTCGTCGAAGTGGGCAGCGAAGTTAAAATCCTGAAGGTCGGCGACCGCGTCGTCGTGCCTTTTCCCATCTGCTGCGGCACGTGCTTCTTCTGCCTGAGCGGTCAGTGGTCTCTGTGCGACAACACGAACCCGAACGCCTCCGTGCTCGAAAAGCTCTACGGCTATTCGGGCGCGGGACTCTACGGCTACTCGCACCTCTACGGCGGCTACGCGGGCGGGCAAGCCGAGTACGCGCGCGTGCCCTTCGCCGACGTGGGTCCCGTGCGTATTCCCGATAGTCTCGACGACGAGCAGGTCTTGTTCCTCTCAGACATCTTCCCGACGGGCTACATGGCTGCCGAGAACTGCGACATCCAGCCGGGCGATACGGTCGCGGTGTGGGGTTGCGGTCCCGTCGGACAGTTCACGATCCGCAGCGCGTTTATGCTCGGCGCGGAGCGCGTCGTCGCGATTGATCGCGTGCCGGAGCGTCTGCGCATGGCTGAGGACGGAG
>JAVXVR010000375.1:0-3411 GCA_032230165.1 Acidobacteriota bacterium
GTCTTCGGCGTTCATGCGCCAGATGTTGAACGTCCCCGTGCGGTTTGATGAAAAGAAAATGTACCGACCGTCGGCGGAGATGGCTGGATGGTAATTATCGCCGGCGTTGACGGTCAGTTGTCGCTTGTCCGAGCCATCGGCACTCACGCTGAAGATGTTGAGGTTTCCGCCCGTCAGCGAGGCGTAGATGAGTTTGCCTCCACCAGTCCAGGCAAGACCGTAGCTCGGACCAACCACAGGGGTGACTGGTCTGGCTTGCGCAAGCTCGCCCACTGGCGCGACCCAGACCTTAGAGTTCTGGCTGTTCTGCACCGAGACGATCTTGCGCCCGTCGGCTGACAAACTAATGCCGAAGTAATCGTTGGTATCGTTAGTGACCTTTTCAATGCGTCCTTCAGGGCGCGTTACCTTCCAAATCTGTAAGGGACTAACGGATTGCTCAGCCGCGCTGATGATCAAGTCGTGCCCGCCGGGCAGCCAAGCGATCTGTGAGACCAAGTACCAGCGGCGGGAGCTAATCAACTGTTCCCCGCCCGCCTCTGCGCCGATCTCAAATAAGTCCATGTGATAGCCGCCCTCCCAACTGCCCGCGGCGAACACAATCTTTTGCTCGTCCGGCGACCAAGCCACGCCGCCCGTCGCCAGACGCGCCCCCCGCTCGCGCGTCGCGCGGATGGTTTCGATCAACATCTGCGTATCCGCGACGACGAGCGCATAAGTACCTTTGCTCTTATCCTGGCGCACGAACGCTAGCTTTTTGCCGTCGGGCGAAAACGTGACGGGGCTGTCCACGCCCTCGATCAGTCGCTTGGCGTCGCTACCCAAGATCGGCACCTGATAGAGTCGTGCGATGCCGTCCGCTTCTTTCCTGACGAAGTACAGATAGTTGCTGATCGGAGCGAAGGTGATGCCGATGTACCTGACTTTGTCCGCGGGCATAATCGTGGACGAGCTGGCAGTCGTGTAATCGCTCATGAGCAAAGTCTGCTTTTCGCCGTCCTCAATGACCTCAGCCACATACTTCCCGTCGGGCGAGAGGGCGGCGCGCACCACCTTGCCGACGTTTGTGAGCTTCATGACCTGCGCGCTTGGAGAAGCGCGTGGCGACGGATTCATTCGCCCACGCAAAATGAGCCAGAGCATGAGGCTCGCAACTGAAATGGCGACGGCGAAGAAGATGATCGAGAGGCGCGGGCGTCGAAGTGTGTCAGCCACACTTTTCAGCGTGTGTAGAGTTGAGACTTTTGCCGGGGCGGGCAGGTGTTGGGTGCGGATGTCGTCACGACTGTTGAGCGTGCCGAGCACAGCCTCTAAGTCTGTGCTCATCTCCTGCGCCGTCTGGTAACGGGCTTCGGGCTGCTTCGCCAGCGCCTTCATCGTGATGCGATTCAGCTCCGGCGGCACACGCGGGTTGAAAGTCGAGGGCGGCGGCGGGTCTGTGTGCAAGACTTGCGCCCCGATCTCAAAGACGTTCTTGCCGCTGAAGGCGGGGCGTCCCGCGATGCACTCGTAGAGCAACGCGCCGAGCGAGAACAGATCGCTTCGCGCGTCAACCGGCGCGCTGCCCGCCTGCTCCGGCGAGAGGTAGAGCGGCGTGCCCACGATCATGTCGCTGGCTGTGCGCAGAGCCAGCAAGGTCTGAGCCTCCGGGTCTGATGGCGCGACCTCTTCGTTGAGCATTTTGGCTAGCCCGAAGTCCAACACCTTGACCACGCCTTCCGTATTCACCATCACGTTCGACGGCTTAATATCGCGATGCACGATGCCGTGCGCGTGCGCCGCGCCCAGCGCCTGCGCGACGGCTTTGATAATTTCCACGGTGCGCGGGAGGGTCAGCGCGCAGGCGTGCAAGAGCGCGCCGAGCGTCTCGCCACTGACGAACTCCATGACGATGTAAGGCTGACCCTCGGCGGTCTCGTCGTAGTCATAGATCGTGGCGATGTGCGGGTGCGAGAGCGCGAAGACGGATTGCGCCTCCCGGATGAATCGGGCGCGGGAGTTCTGTTTATCATGCGCGGAAAGAAATTTGATCGCGACGAACTGGTGAAGCTGTGTGTGCTCCGCGAGGTAAACCACACCCATGCCGCCTTCTCCGAGGAGACTCTGGATGCGGTAATGGGAGATGACTTGCCCGATCATGAGTTCAGAGAGCCTTCGATTAGGATAACTGGGGAGTGTCGTTAGAAAGAGCCGGAAGGCGAATGCCGGTCGCACAGGCTGTGGCGGCACACTACTCTAACGATCCCGGTTTTTCAAGATGAAAGCGCCGCCGCTTGAAAGTGTGCAGCGCTCAACCCGAGCCTGCTTTGACACCTACAGGGAAAATGATGAATGATGAACTGAAAATAATCTGTCTTCATATTTATCGTTCATCGTTCCGCGCTCAACGCTCCGAAATATGCTTCGCGTCACGGAAATCTTCCGCTCGATTCAAGGCGAGTCCAGCCACGCCGGGCGACCGTGCGCGTTCGTGCGACTCACCGGCTGCCCGATGCGCTGCACTTGGTGCGACAGCGAGTACACCTTCACGGGCGGCGAGCACATGAGCCTCGAAGACGTGCTCGAACGGGTGCGCGCCTACGGCTGCCGACTCGTCGAAGTGACGGGCGGCGAGCCGCTCGCGCAACGTGAGGCGTTCGACTTGATCACAAGTCTGTGCGAAGAGGGCTACGAAGTTTTGGTCGAGACGGGCGGCTACGTCTCGACCGAACGGGTGGACGAGCGAGCCAAGATCATACTCGACGTGAAGTGCCCAGCCTCCGGCGAGGCGGAGCGCAACCACTGGCAGAATCTCGCGAGGCTGCGCGCCGATAAGGACGAGGTCAAGTTCGTCGTCGCGGAACGCGGCGACTGGGAGTTCGCGCGCGAAGTCATCACGCGTTACGATCTCGAACGACGCGCGCACGCCGTTCTCATCTCGCCCGTCTGGGGCGAGATTGATCTGCAATCGCTCGCTGACTGGATCAGTTCGAGCGGCATGGACGTGCGGATGCAGTTGCAGATGCACAAACAAATCTGGGGCGCGGACGCGCGCGGCGTATAAACTCAAGTGGATAACTTGGAATCTCAACAAGAAGTCTGCGCTAAATATGGCGCAGTATATGAGCCGCTCGATTTCGATTTGAAGCTTGGAATCTCCACCGATTTCTTTTCGGGTAAGCTACCTCTTAATGGACTGAGACATCCTGCCGAAGGTGACACTTGCGGATGGTATCTGTGGGCTGGCGATGAGATGTCAGATGCCGCCGACTATTTCGAGCCGATGCACGTCTTTCATCTGGTTGAAAGGTGTCCGGTGGTTATTCGCTTCCTCGGATTACCAACCGGCTGGCGATTCTTACTCGCAGGGGATTATGAAGATGTTTGGTTCGACAAGGAACTACTAAAAGTTTGAGCTGATCGCTATGGGCG
>JAVXVR010000442.1:0-5111 GCA_032230165.1 Acidobacteriota bacterium
CTGCCGTCGATTCGGTCTTCTTCGAGCGGCGACCACCCTTGCCCGCTTTGTCTGAATCCTTCGCTTCGGGGACAGTCCCCTTGCCGCGTGCGCGCGTAGTCTCTTTCTTCTCGAAAGTCTTATCGGCTTTGTGACCGCCGCGCCGCCCGCCCTCGGCTTCACCCGACTTCGACGCGCGCGTGGACTTCTTCCCCGCCGTCTTCGTCTTCGCGCGCTTCGCCGACTGCGCGACCGCCTCTAGCTCACGCGGATTATCAACGAGTTCGATAATCGCCAATTCCGCGTTGTCGCCGACGCGCCGACCCAACTTGATGATGCGCGTGTAGCCGCCCGGACGATCCTTGTAGCGCTCGCCCAACTCGTCGAACAGACGCTTGACCGCCGCCACGCCCGCCGTGCGCTCGGCGCGGGGCGCGTTGCGGCGACCCGTCGAGACGGACTGCTGACGATTGCCCGCGTGGAAGAAGACGGCAGCCTGCCGGCGCAGGTGGACTGAGCGCGCCGCCGTGTCGTCGCCCGTCAACGCTTGCGCGCGCTTCGAGAGCGTGATGATGCGCTCGACGAACGGGCGCAGCTCCTTCGCTTTCGGCAAAGTCGTCACCAGCCGCTCGTCGCGCGCGTTGATGAGCGAGGTCGCGAGGTTGCGCAGCATGGAGAGGCGGTGCTCGCTCGTCCGCCCTAGTTTTCGATGTGCCTTCTGATGTCGCATGACTCAACTTTCGGTGACAAGTGAACCGTGACAAGTGACAAGCAAAGCCAAAGGCACTTTCTTGCTTGTCACTTGTCACCTGTTACTCGTCACGGCTCTTATTCCTCTTCCTCGTCTTCGTCGCCCGTGTAGTCTAAGTCGGCGTCGCCGTTGCTGCTATCGCCGGAGCCGGGGATGGGGTTGCCCTGCTCGTCGAAGGACATGCCGAAGTCGAGACCCATGCCGTGCAGGATGTCCTTGATCTCGTTCAGAGATTTCTTGCCGAAGTTCTTGGTCGCCAGCATCTCGCGCTCGCTCCGCTGCACGAGATCGCGGATGGTGCGGATGTTGGCATTCTTCAGGCAGTTGTACGAGCGCACCGACAGTTCAAGCTCGTCCACCGAACGATCCAGCACGTCATTGCGCGGCAGCGGCGGTCGCTCCATCGACGGGTACGAGACCTCGTCTAAGTCTTCCTCGAAGTTGATGAAGATCGACATGTGATCCTTGATCAACTTCGCGGCGAGACCGATGGCGTCGTCCGGCTTGACCGACCCGTCCGTCCAGACTTCAATCGTCAGCTTGTCGAACTCCGTGTTCTGACCCAGACGCGCCGCCTCGACCGTGTAGTTCACCTTCTTGACGGGCGTGTGAACGGAGTCAATCGGGATGTAACCCAGAGAAAGGTCTTCGTCGAAGTTGCGATCCGCTGGCACGTAGCCGCGACCGCGCTTCAGACGCATCTCGACGTTGAGCGAGCCGCCCTCGCTGACGGTCGCGATGTAAACGTTCTGATCGAGAATCTCCACGTCGCCGTCCGCCTCGATGTCGGCGGAGGTGACTTCGCCCGCGCCGTCCTTCGTGATGGTCAGCGTCTTCGCCTGATTGCCGTGTAGCTTGATCGGAATCTGCTTGAGATTGAGGATCACGTCGGTCGCGTCTTCGACCACGCCGCGAATCGAAGAGAACTCGTGCTCGACGCCCTCGATCTTGACCGCCGTGATCGCCGCGCCCTCAATCGAAGAGAGCAACGCGCGACGCAGAGAGTTGCCGATAGTCGTGCCAAAGCCGCGCTCGAAAGGCTGAGCCGAGAAGCGACCGTAGCGGTCGGTCAAGGTCTCGGCGTCAACCGCGAGACGGCGCGGCATCTGAAATCCCGTCCAGAGAGTGTTCTGCTCCATTGCCATAATTTTTATCCACCCGCCTCTAAAAAAAACACGTTCGCGTTCGGCTGCCGCCGCGCGGTGCGTTCGCGTTGGATCACGCGGCGCGCAGCGGTCAGTCGAACGATGCCGGATTACTTGCTGTAAAGCTCGACGATGAGTTGCTCGTTGATCGAGCGGTCGATGTCCTCGCGCGTCGGCACGCTCGCCACGCGCGCTCCCATGTCGGTGCCTTCCGTCGGAGCGAGCCACGACGGGCGACCGCGACCAGCGGCTGTCTGCCACGCGCCCTCGACGTGCGGGTTCTTGCGACTTGCCTCGCGCACGCCAATGACATCCCCGACTTTGACCTGGAACGACGGAATATCGACCTTGCGACCGTTGACCTCGATGTGCCCGTGGTTGACGAGCTGGCGAGCCTGCCGCCGCGAGGTGGCGAACCCGGCGCGGTACACCGCGTTGTCGAGTCGGCGCTCAAGGAGCGCGAGCAGGTTCTCGCCCGTGATGCCCTTCATGCGGGCAGCGCGGTCGAAATAGTTGCGGAATTGTCCCTCGAGGACGAAGTAGATGCGCTTGACCTTCTGCTTCTCGCGCAACTGCTGTCCGTAGCCGACGAGCGCCTTGCCGCGGCGCGGCGCGTTGCCGTGCTGACCGGGCGGCTGCGTGCCGCGTTTCTCAATCGGGCACGACGGCTTGTAACAGCGGTCGCCCTTCAAAAATAGTTTCGCGCCTTCGCGGCGGCACAGACGGCACACCGCTCCACGATACCTAGCCACTTAAGTTTGCCTCCTGTCTAAACTTCAGACGGAAAAGTTTACAGATCGCTTTTCGCGACCCTTCATCCTTTAGGTTACAAAAGCATTCAGCAATCAGCCGTGAGCATTCAGCAAAACCGGATCGGCTGATTGCTGAGTGCTGAATGCTGAATGCTCCACTAAACTCTACGCCGCTTCGGCGGGCGGCAGCCGTTGTGCGGGATGGGCGTCGTGTCGCGGATCGAGGTGACGCGAATGCCCGCGTTGTTGATCGCGCGGATGGCGGATTCGCGACCGCCGCCGGGACCTTTCACGCGCACCTCGCACTGGTGCATCCCCGCCTCCTGCGCCTTACGTGCCGCCTCGAAAGCCGCTTGCTGCGCGGCGAAGGGTGTCCCTTTGCGCGAGCCGCGAAAGCCACGCGCGCCCGACGACGACTGCGCGATCAGGTTGCCTTCGAGGTCTGTGATCGAGATCATCGTGTTGTTGAACGTCGCCTGGATGAAGACGATCCCGTTTGGGATGGTCTTCTTCTCTTTTTTGCGGAAGACTTTCTTCTTCCCGCCTGTCGTTGCTTTTGCCATTTTACCTCAGAGGTCAGAGATCAGAGGTCAGAGGCTAGTTCTTCTGGTCTTCACTGACCTCTAACCTCTGACCTCTGACCTCTGTTGTTTACTTCTTGCCCGGAGCCTTCTTCTTGGCGATGGTCGCGCGGCGCGGACCCTTGCGGGTGCGCGCGTTGGTGTGGGTGCGTTGACCGCGCACGGGAAGACCTCGGCGGTGACGAAGTCCACGGTAGCAGCCGATGTCCATCAGACGCTTGATGTCCATCTGCACGCGCTTGCGCAGGTCGCCCTCGACATCGCCCTGCCCCTCGATGACCGAGCGGATGCGACCGAGCTGATCCTCGTTGAGATCGCGCACGTGCGTGTTCGGGTCAACGTCCGCCGCTTTGAGGATCGACGAAGAGCGCGAGCGCCCGATGCCGTAAATGTATGTAAGTCCGATCTCGACGCGCTTGTTCACCGGGAGATCGACGCCAACCACACGAGCCATTTCTTACTCTCCAATTTCGTTGGAATCTGAAATCTCACATCTGAAATTTCAGATTTCAGTCTTAACCTTGACGCTGTTTGTGCTTCGGGTTCGTGCAGATCACTCGCACCACGCCTTTGCGGTGGATGACCTTGCAGTTGTCGCACATCTTCTTGACTGAAGCCCTGACTTTCATCGCGTTCCTGCCTTTAACCGACCTGCGCGCTTGAAGCCGCGCGTTTTACTTGTAGCGATAAGTGATCCGACCGCGGTTGAGATCGTAGGGCGAAAGCTCAACGAGCACGCGGTCGCCGGGGAGGATGCGGATGAAGTTCTTGCGCATCTTGCCGGAGACGTGAGCCAGCACCTGATGCTGACTGTCTTCCAGCTCGATCCGAAACATTGCGTTCGGCAACGTCTCGATGACCTTCGCCATGACCTCTATCGCCTCTTCCTTCGCCATACTCTCTTTCTACAGAGCCGAAAATTCCCTCATCGGCAAATTGTGAATAGTAACACAGCCCCGTCGCATCCGCCAAGTCGCCACGCGCGGCTAAACCTCAGATAACGCAGCCGCTTCCATCTCTGACGACTCACCCGAAACATTAACGCGCGTCAGCACTTCCGGTCCCTCTTCGGTGATGGCGACCGTATGCTCGACATGCGCGCTGGGTTGCCCGTCTAAAGTCACGACCGTCCAGCCGTCGGCAAGCGTCTTCGTGTGGTGCGTGCCAATGTTGAGCATCGGCTCGATGGCGAAGACGTAGCCCGCCTTGAGCTTGAGCCCCGTGCCCGGCTTCCCGTAGTTCGGAATCTGCGGGTCTTCGTGCATCCGCCGCCCGATGCCGTGCCCGACGTACTCGCGGACGACCGAGTAGCCGCGCGACTCCGCCAACTCCTGCACCGCCCAACCGATGTCGCCCAGCCGCCTGCCGGGATGACACTGATTAATGGCACGCTCCAAACTTTCTTCCGTGACACGGATCAACTCCAACCAATCTTCACGCACGTTGCCAACGGGCACGGTCGTCGCCGTGTCGCCGACGAAGCCACCGAGCGTCGCGCCCACGTCAATCGAAATGATGTCGCCGTCCTTGAG
The DNA here is from genome assembly GCA_032230165.1 of Acidobacteriota bacterium. Lineage (GTDB taxonomy): Bacteria > Acidobacteriota > Blastocatellia > Pyrinomonadales > Pyrinomonadaceae > JAIVGV01. Next base: position 4,741 of record JAVXVR010000442.1, read on the forward strand.
CACGTACTTCGAAGGGAAGCCGTGGACGATCTGCTCGTTGACCGACGCGCAGATCGAGAAGGGGAAGCCGCGATAACCTTTGAAGGTGGGGAGCGCGCCCGCGTCGCGGATCATCCGCTCGGCGGCGGCGTCGAGTTCGAGCGTCGTCATGCCGGGACGCACCGACGCGCGCAATGCTTCGCGCACCTGCCCGGCGAGCCGACCCGCCGCACGCATCTTCTCCAACTCATTTTTTGACTTGCCGATAATCATTGAAAAGCCGTCAACCGTAAATCGTAAACCGTGACAGGAAAGACCTCGGATTTACCTGTTACCTGTTACGGTTCACCTGTCACGAGTCTTTCGATGTCCGTGTAAATCGCTTCAACGTC
>JAVXVR010000444.1:0-12778 GCA_032230165.1 Acidobacteriota bacterium
CACATGTCGGAACTGATGAGCTGCGCGACGTTGTAGCTCGTGCCGATGTAGCCGTAGGCGTGGAGTGATCCCGTGAGAATCAGATCGCCGTCGGGTCCGGCGAGGACGCGATAGCTGTTCGGCGTGCTGTCGTTGTAAGCCTTTGAGTCGAGCGTATAGACCTGCCCCTTTTGTAGCGGCACGGCGGCTGAATCAATGAAGGTGAAAGCCGTGTAGAACTTGTTCATCGTCAGCCCGACGGAGAGCCCGGCGGTGGCGGTCGCGGTCAGAACTTGCGTCTGGTTGACGGCGAGCGCGGCAAAAGTGAGGCTCACGTTCTTGGGCGGGAGCGTGACCTTGACGAAGCGGATCGAGGCGGGGCTGGCGGCTGCCGTCGCCTGATTGACGTAAGTGCCGTTGAGGTTCGTGGCAAAGCTCACGTCGGAAGCCGAGAGCGTGACGGCGTTTTTGAAGTCGTACTTGTTGATCGCCTTGGTCGCCTCGGCGACGGCGAGGTTGATGCCGCCCGAGGTCGAGTTGAGCTGCGAGGCGGCAGCGAGCGCCGCAGCGTCCGCCGCGCTCTGCAACTCCGACTTGGTCGTGTAGAGGTGGCTGATGTCAATGGCTAACCCTGCCGCGAGAAAGAAGGCGAGCATCCCTATGGTGGCAACGACGATGACCGCGCCGCGTTCGCCCCGCCGCTCATGCTGTTTGCCGAATGAGAGTCTCATCGCTTCCCTCCCTTTGGTTAGCTGCCCCGTGATCAGTTCGAGGATTTTTCGGCGGGTGAGCCGCGCGCCCGCCCCGCCGTTTGACACGCGCCCGATTCAGTTCTGATTCGGCGGCGGCGCGACGCGCGCGACACTCGGTGTCGTTGATAACAGATCGTTGACGCCGTTTCGGATGGGAAGCAGCACAACTGAGTTCGCGGCGTCGGTCTTCGTCGCCTCGGACTTGGTCGCGTCGCTCTTCGTGGCATCAGCCTTCGGCGCATCCTTCACGGCATCTTTCGTCGCGTCCTTCGCGGGCGCGCTCGTCGTCGCGGGCGCGCCGTTCGTGTTTGCTTCGCCCGACTTCACCTGCGACTTGTCGTCGCTCGCAGGGTTCGACGCGCCGGTCGAGTAGCCGCTCGCGCCCTTGATGCCTTCGCCCTTGGGCTCGACGCCGAGGGGCGACGTGCCGCGCAAGCCATCGAGACCCTTCATCTGCGGCAGGTCGTCGCGGTTGACGGGCTTGACCAGTTGCGCCGTGACGAAGAACATCAACTCGGTCTCATCCTTACTGAAAGACTTCGACTTGAAGAGGTTTCCGATGATGGGAAGATCGCCGATGCCGGGAACTTTCGACATGGTCTGCGTCTCGTTGTTGTCTAAGAGTCCGGCGAGCGCGAACGACTGACCGTCTCTCAGTTCGACGCCGGTCTTGGCGCGTCGAGTCTTGAGGGCGGGGATGAGGAAGCCCTCGAACTTGACGCCGTTGGCGAAGTCAATCGTCGAGACTTCGGGCTCCAGCTCCAGCCGGATGTGATCTTCGTCAATGATCGTCGGTTTGAAGTTCAGGCGGACACCGTATTCCTTCCACACGATGGTGACGGACGCCTTGTCGGTGCCGCTCTGCACGATGGGCACGGGGAATTCGCCGCCCGCGAGGAAGCTCGCGTCCTCTCCGTCCATCGCGATGAGGTTCGGCTCGGCGAGCGAGCGGATCGCGCCGACGCTTTTGAGCGCGTGCAGAAAGCCGGTCAAGCCCGACGTGCCGTTGCCGAGTAGGAGGTTTAAGGGCGGCGCGATGTTGGTGAGCAAGGAGGAGGCGACCGAGTTGACCGCCACGTCTTTGACGCTCGTCGGCGAGTTGCCCGAATTCAGATAGCCGATTGACGTGTCGCGCGAGAAGCCGTAGGACGGAGCCAGCTCGCGCGCCTTCGTGCGGCTCACCTCGGCGACTCTCACCTGCAACTGCACCTGCGCCTTGTTCGCCGTCGGCGAGGTAAGCATGTTCACCGTCTGGAATCCGGCAGCCTTCACCACCTGCTCAGCCTGCGTCGCCGTCAGCGGGTTCGTCACGCTCCCAGAGATAACCACCGAGCCGTTAGCTTGACTGAGACGAATGTCGTCTTTGGGGAAGAGCGCGCGTATCTGCGAGTCGATCAGAGAAAGGTTCGCGCGGACGAACACGTCGAAGACGAGAAACTTGCCCGACTCCTTCTCCCACGCGATGAAGTTGACCTGACCGAAAGCCTTGCCGTTGACCAGAACCTGATCGGGCGCGACGAGCACGGCTTCCGCCACATCGGGGTTCGACACCGAGAAGCGACCGATCTTGCGGTCGAAGTTGATAACGCGCGACTGACCGACGAGCACGTTGATCGCAATCGACTCCTTCGGCGGGTCGGCGAACGAGGCGCTGACGGAAGTCGCCTGCTGCCCGTGCGCGACGCTCGATAAGCCGAAGAGCGCGGCGCAAATCAGCGCGGTGATCAGGGGGGTTAAGTTGCGGCGGGTCGTCTGCATGATTCAAGCTCCTTTGAAAGGCTGTCAGTGGTCAGTAGTCAGTAGTCCGTTGTTCTTCGTCCGTGGTCGGTCGCGGCTCGTGAGCCCCTGAGTCGTGCCGTCCGCGAGCGCGCGAGCAACGGACGACTGACCACTGACAACGGACAGCTTTTACGGAAAGTCAACGCTGCGCTTCTTCGCGCCCTCAATGACTTCGACCGAGTGCTTCGGCGCGGGCGGGGGCGCGGCGGGCTTCGCTTCGTCGCTCGCCTTGACGGGGGCGGGCTTCGGCGCGCGGTGCATGAAGGGCTGTGCGGGCTTGGGCTGCTCGCTCTTCATCGTGCCGGGATCGGGGACGAGCGCGGCGTGCTCGCCGCCGAGCAGACGCCGTTTGTTGATGCCCTCGGTCTGCTCGTCGCCCTGATCGACGCCGTTGCGCATGACGAGTTGCAACTTGCCCTCGGTCGAGGCGAGCGCGAGCTTTTCAGCCTGCTCCGGCGTCACCTGCAAGGTCACGGCTTTGACGCTTTCGGGTTCGCGCTCCGACTTCGGGCGGTCAATGTTCTGCCCGTTGGCGAGCACCTTGATGTTCTGCAAGACGATCTTCGAGATCGGGTCTTGCTGTGTGTTCTCCGCCGGGTTGATGACGACCACGACATCAACGAGCGCGCCCGGCATGATGAAGCCGTTGACGCCCACCACGTCGTCAACCTTGACGGTCATCGCGCGATACCCTTCCGGGATCATGGACGACAAGCCGCCAGCCGATCCTTCGGGTGCGAGCTTGAAGTCGGTAATGGGCTCGCGCGCGGCGATGGAGACGACCGCGACGCGACCGACGAGTTTGTCGGGGGACTCAAACACGCCGTCGGGGGTCGCGCCGCGGGGGAACTGGACTGACTCCAACTTCTCGGCGATGATCTTCTCGCCGGGGTTGATCGAGACCTTGGCGACCACGACGCTCGACAGGTTGTTGGCGTAAGCGTGCGCGCTCGACAGGTACTTGCTCACACTCATCGCCGCGACGAGCCCGAACACAATCGCGCCGCCGAGCACGATGACGAAACGTTTATTCCTCATCTCAAAAACCCTCCTCCGAGGTGTCAATACCGAGGTCGAAAACTTGTCCGCGTCACGCGCGGAAGATCGCCAAAGAGATCAAGCTGCCAAAAGTGATCGCCACGCCGTAAGGGATCGTGTGCGCGCGCTCGGCGGGGACGGCAAATTTCGGCATCTCCCAGCCCGGCAGAAAGCCGACGAAAATCTGCGCCACGCGCCACAGCGTCTCTTTCACGACCCCGCCGCGCACCATCGTCACGACGGCGAGCACGCCGCCCACGAGCACGACGACGAGGAAAGTCGGGACGACGAGCGATGCGCCGACGACCGACCCGATTGCCGCGAACAGCTTCACGTCGCCCGCGCCCATCGCGCCGAAGACGTGCAGCATGAACATCAAGACGAACGCGAGCAGACAGCCGCCCACGCTCGACCACGTGCCCGCGAGTCCGCCGAAGACCGTGTTGACTGAGAGCCCGCCCAACAATGTGGCGAGCACAAAGGCGTTCGGGATGCGCCGGTAACGCGCGTCGTAATAGGTGATGAGCGCCGCCAAGGGTACGAGCAGCGCGTAATTAACGATGATGAGAGCGTCGAGCATTGTGTGCGATCACTCCGAAGACAATGTCTTGCGGGTTAAAAAACAGGTGGTCGAAAAAGTTGCTGATAACTCTCGCGTGCTAACCCGCGCGCTCGTGTCGCGGAAGATTCGTCTGCTGATGGCGTGTGCGGAAAAAGTTGGGAGGCGCGTCCGTCGCTCTTCACGCGGTCACGTTCGTCGGCGAACGCGCCTTCCCTCGCAGTCAGTGGGTCAGGGGGTGCCGCTGATCTTCGTGGCGAGATCGTTGATCTTCGTCCCGATGTTCGTGCCCAGCGTGGTGAACGCGGTGATGACTGCCAGGGCGACGAGCGCCGCCGCGACCGCGTACTCCGAAAGCTCCAAACCCGTCTCGTCTCGTAAGAACCTCTTGATCATCTCTCGTGCTCCTCTCTCGGATCGTCTCGTCGGGCGCGAGTTGTTACGGGGTGGTGGAGACCTTGCCCGCGAGGTTGTTGATCTTCGAGCCGATGTTCGTGCCGAGCGTGGTGAACGCCGTGATCACCGCCAGCGCGACGAGTGCCGCCGCGACCGCGTACTCGGAAAGCTCAAGCCCGGTTTCGTCTTTCATGAATCTCTTCAACATTTCTTTGCTCCTTCGTCGGGGTTGTTGGGGTGACGGTCAGACCTTACGAGCCGATCTTGGTGGCGAGGTTGTTGATCTTCGTCCCGATGTTCGTGCCCAAAGTGGTGAACGCCGTGATGACGGCGAGCGCCACGAGTGCCGCCGCGACGGCGTACTCGGACAGTTCCAAACCCGTCTCGTCTTTCATGAATCGCTTGATCATTTTCTTTACTCCTTCGTTGGGATTGTTGGGGTGGCGTTCGGCGCGTTAGGTGCCGATCTTGGCGGCGAGATTGGTGATCTTCGCGCCGATGTTCGTGCCCAGTGTCGTGAACGCGGTGATGACGGCGAGCGCAACCAGCGCGGCGGCGACGGCATACTCCGAAAGCTCCAACCCGGTTTCGTCCTGGAAGAATTTCTTGATCATCTTGTTTGCTCCTTCTCGAAAATTTCCGTCTTGGCTCTGCGCCCGGCTGCGGTTTGCGATTCCAGTTGCCACTCCTGTCAATCGCCTAACGTCGGGCTCGCTGCCCTACGTTACAAGGCACGTGCCACGACCCGCAGACGCGAAAAAAGCCAGCTTTCACTGGCTTCGTGCGGATTCAGGTGGTTTGCGCTGTTAACGCGCGGCGACAACGCGAGGGGGCGCGGCGGGGTCAATCGCGATCAGAATTCTGGATGAGAGACTGTGAAGTCATGAACTTAACCTCTTGTCGCCCGAGGTTGACAAATTTGCGTGTGATTCACCGTGCGGCAACGACGAGTCATGCGCGAGACTTTGTTCGCTGATCTCATCTGATCAATTCTTCAAAAAGATGACTGCCTGCTTATCTTCGTAAACTTTGCTCCAGCCCGCGTCCTCGCGCAGCAAACTCGCGAGCGGCACGTCGGGTCGGATCATCACGGTGCGAACGTCGCGTTTATCGAGCGCCGCGCGCCAACCCTGCTCGCCGTTCTCCGCGCTCAGGTATTCCTCGACGAGCGCGTCGCCGTAAACGTCCGCGCGCCCGTCTATGAAGACGAGGCGTTCGGGATAGAGCTTCCAGATGAGATAGCCGCCCCAGCCGTAGGAGTTGAAGACCAGACCCGCGTCTTTGCGCCCGCGCAAGAACTCGACCGCCGCCGCCGGATACTTTTCAGCCTCGACCGACGACTGCCTCCGCGCGACGCTCGCCACGCGCGCCGCGCACAAACCAAGCGGCACGCAGACGAGCAGCACGGCGTTGAGCGCGAGCGAAGTTACCGCCCTTCCGTCATCCTTCTTGGCGCGCGCCTCGCCACGCGCGCGAAGGTGTTGCATGACGAAGCTCCCGGCGTGCTCCGCGAGCACAGGCACGGCGACGAGCGCGAAGAAAGGGATGTTGCGCCACGAGCGCAACGCCGCGTAAGCCGCGACGCAGAGCAGCAGAACCTCGCCCGCCCGCGCACGCTTCGGCGCGAGCGCAAGCGACGCGAAGGTGGCGAAGAGCAGGATGGCGAGCGCGTGCGCGTATGGTTGATGAAAGTCGGGCGAGAACCACTCGACGATGTACTTCTGCATCGCCTGCGAGTTGATCGTCTCGAACGGATACGAGAACAGACGGAAGCCGCTCGGATTCAAAGGCACGACCGCCACGCACGCCGCGAAGACGATGCACAACGGTCGAATCCGCGCCCAGAGTTCACGAAGCCGCACGCCGCCTCGTCCCAGAACTTCATCTAGTGCGAGGCCCGCGCACGTCAGCGCGATGAGCGCGAGACCGAGCGCGAAGCCCCCGTGTATGTTCGCCCAGACGAGCGTGATCGGAACTAAGAGCCACGGCGCGCGCCTCCGTTCAGCGGCGATGCTCGCATCGCGCGCGTAAGCGTCGAGGATGAAGATGAAGAGGCTCGTGAAGAGGAAAGAGATCATCTGCGGGCGCACGCCCCAGATCGGCGCGGTGGCGAACGCGCCGAGGAGCGTCGCCGCGCAAGCCGCGTAGGCGTGCGCGCCGCGCCGTACCGCCCTCCGGTAGGCGAGCCACAGCGCCGCCGTCATCACGAGCGAAAAGAGCACGACGAGCCCGCCCCAGCCCGACACTTTGTAAGTCGCGTACATCACGACCTCGGTCAGCCACTCGTGCGTGACCCACTCCGCGCCGCGCGCCGTGAAGGAGAAAACATCCGTGCGCGGGATCGCGTGCGTTTCGCAGATGAGCTGACCCGCGCGCAGGTGCCACCAGAAATCTGGATCGGTGATCGCCCCGGCGGTCATCGTGAAGATTGACGCCAACAGGACGAAGACGATCAGTCGGCGTGACGAAAGGACAGCAGCCGACGGCTCACGCACGCGCTCCGCGCGCACGGGCATTCGCTCCGAAGGGACGACGACGATTCTTGCTGGCAATTCCATCGCGTGCTTGAGCGTCTCGCGTTCGGGCGCGATGCGCCTGCGCGTGCGGGGATAGTTGCTGTTCGATGCCGCGTGGCGGTTTCAGGAGCGCAGTTGGAGACCGGGCTGGCTGTCGTCCTGCAAGAAGTCGCCGATGTTGATGGTGAGGCGTTTCAGTTTTTTGTAGAGCGTCTGGCGCGAGCCGAGACCGAGCGCGGTGGCGGCGCGCGCGACGTTGTAGTCGTGGAGTTTCAGAGTCTCGGTAATGACGCGGCGCTCAAAGTCGTCGAGCATGTTTTCGAGCGGCACGGGCTGCGTGTTCGCCTCGCCCGCTTCGGACGCTTGACGCGCGGCAGGGTTGATGCGCGGGCTGATGTCGGCGGCGGTGATCGTCTTGCCCTCGTCGGTGTAGAGCACGAGGCGCTCGATCTCTGCGGCGAGTTCGCGGACGTTGCCGTGCCAGGAGTGGTTTTGCAGCACGCGGATCGCTTCCGCCGTGATGCCGGCGACGGCGCGGTCGTTGCGGCGCGCGTAGTGGGTCAGGTAGTGCGAGATGAGCGCGGCGGTGTCCTCGGGACGCTCGCGTAAGGGTGGCACTTCGAGCGTGAGCGCGGCGACGCGGTAATACAAATCTTCGCGAAACTGACCGTCGCGCACATCGTGCTCCAAGTTTTTGTGCGTCGCCGCGAGGACGCGGACGTTCACCTTGCGCGGCGACTTCTCGCCGAGCGTGTGCACCTCGCCCTCCTGCAAAAACCGCAGCAGCTTCGGCTGCAACGCGAGCGGCAGATCGCCAAGCTCGTCGAGAAAGAGCGTGCCGCCCTCGGCTGCGCGCACGAGCCCCTCTTGATCGGCGTGCGCCCCTGTGAACGCGCCTTTGCGATGACCGAAGAGCAGGCTCTCGATCAGATCGGCGGGAGCGGCGGTGCAATTGAAGGGAATGAACGGCGCGTGGGCGCGGCGACTGCGGCGGTGAATCGCGCGCGCGATCAGTTCCTTGCCCGTGCCGGACTCTCCGGTGATAAGCACGGTCGAGTCGGAATCCTTGATGCGCTCGACGGCGCGCGCCAACTCAGACATCCGCCGGCTGACGAAGACCATGCCGGGGAGCGTGGTTGAGGCGACCGACGGCGCGTGGCTCTCTTTCGCCAACGGCTGCTGCTGCGTCTCTTCGCGCAGCCGCGCATGTGCGTGCGCGAGTTGCGCCACTTCCGTGAGCAGTCGCAACTCACCAGCCTGCTGCTCGCTCAGTGGTCGCACGAAACGACCGTAGATGGCGACACCCTCACGGCACGCGCTGGCGACGGCTAAGACAAGACAGACGGAGCGGTCGCCAGCACTTGCTTTCGGCGTCTCGACGGTCGCTGCCATAACCGAACCGATTTGCGTCTCGGCTTCCGCAAGTTCTTCCTGATCGAGCCCTTCAACCCACTTCAGTCGCGGCAACTCGCCGACATTCTGCGCGAAGGTAGCGAGACCGTAGGTCTGCGCCGTCGCGTCGATCATCAACGCGACCTTCAGCATGACGTCGTAGAGCACGTCAGAGCCGGTCGTCGCCGCCCGGCACAACGCGCGCACCATCGAGGCTAGTGGCAGTTTGTACCCGTCGCCCTCTTTGCCCGTTCCCTCTGCAATCGGCGGAAGCTTTAACACTGACATAAAAAACGACAGCCCCTATCAGGCTCGCTCACCAAAGCAAATGAATCGCAATCGCGTACACGCTTTTTCGCGCCGAGATCGTATCGGAAAAGTATGGGGCAACTGTTTGGTGAGAAAGTTGAGTGGGGGCGGCTCGCCTGCCGAAGAACCCGCGAGGCGCTTCGACTCGAACTGAAAACAGTCTATGCACTCGCACAACTACCTGTCAATAGACCTTTCGTCCGAGCCTATAAGTAAGGCGCATTTTGCAACAAAGATGTAATTAACTAGAGGGCTGGATGATCAGGAGAGGGTTTTACCTTGCTGCGAGAGCCGACTCGCTAGCGCCGGCTCTCGCAGCAAGGTCTCAAAGTGCTGCCGAGACTTAACTAGGCATTGTCGGCGGGAATCTTCAACTCTTGCCCGACTTGAATCTTGTCCGGGTCTTTTAGCTGATCGCGGTTGGCGTAAAAGATACGCATGTATTCGTTCGCGTCGCCGTAGAACTGTTTACTGATTTTGGAGAGCGTATCTCCGCCTTTGACCGTGTAAGTCTGGGCATTTTGGCTTCCGCCTCCGACCGTCGCAGCCTGAGTGCGTTGATCGGCGACACTGATGTCCGCCGTGATGTCATCGCTGTTAGGGTTGACGAGTTTGACCTGATCCCAGAACTTATTTTTAGCGTCCTCGGATGGAGCCGTACCTTTGATGAACAGCTTGCCATCCTGTACGTGAAGGTTCTGAAACTGTATGTGCTCCTGATCAGCAACATTGAGAACCGTCTGGTATCTTTGCTTCAGTTCCCCGAAGCGTTGCTGAGCATCAGGCTGCTTTTCAGCCTCGGAAGCTCCGCGTCCAAACATTTTATCGAAAAGCCCCATTATTCTTACCCCTTTCGTTGAGAACGAACTTATTTCAGACATTCTTGAGCAGCTATCGAGTAATGCGGCAAGGGATATACCAGAGAGCTATATGAGGAACGTCCGGAAACTCTTCGACACTCATAGATTTCCACACCTGTGATAGATAGCTTGACATCCATCCTTCTGTCTCTAGAAGCGATTGTACCTCTTTGCCCTAGAAGCGGATTTCCGTTCGCCCCTTGTTCGCCGCCTTAAGCGCTTAAGACCGCCTTACTTCAAGTAACTATTGAACTTAGCCGCATAAATCGTTACAAAGAAAAGCCTTTACAGTCCACCACTCACGTGCTAAATTCCCGCCACTTTGTCGCTAGATTCTCGTGACAAAGTTCATAACTTGCTGACCAAATAGCCTTTTACATAGATTCTTGGCTGAAAAAGTTAAAGCCTTCAAAGGCGGGCGAACGAATCTCGAAAATGGCGATTAAATTCGGGACTTCCGGCTGGAGAGCCATCATTGCAGACGAATTCACGTTCATCAACGTGCGTCGCGTAACTCAATCTATTTGTAAATATTTACAGTCGAGCGGGTTGAGCAGTCAGGCAAAGGTTGTCGTCAGCTTCGATACTCGATTTCTAGGCGAGAGGTTTGCCGAACAGTGTGTTAATGAGATAACGGCGTATGGTTTCGGCGCGCTCTTCTGTAATCAACCGACGCCGACGCCGACGCTCTCTCATGTTATTCGCTCCCATAAAGCGATAGGTGGAATCAATTTCACTGCTTCTCATAACCCCCCTGAATATAACGGGATGAAGTTCTCGACGGCGGACGGAGCGCCCGCGCTCCCTGAAGTTACGCGAAAGATTGAAGAACTCATCGCTACTGCCAAAACAGGAGAGTTTGGGAACAAAGGTATTGATAGCTCAGCCAGTGTCGAAATCCACGACCCACGACCAGCTTACATCGCCGATCTGGAGAGCAAAGTTCGTTTCGGGGCAATCGCAAAGGCAGGTGGCAGTTACGCTTACGACCCGCTCTGGGGCACTGGTCGCGGCTACCTTGATAAAGCCTTGAGGGATCACGGTCTAGAGGTCGAGACCGTCCATGATTGGAGGGACGTTTTGTTCGGCGGACGCTCTCCCGAACCAGAAGATGAGCACTTGGACGAGTTGCGTGAGGCTATGAGCCGACGTGGCTGCGTGTTAGGGCTCTCGACGGACGGGGATGCGGATCGTTTCGGCGTGGTGGATCGCGATGGAACGTTTATTACGCCGAATCAGCTCATTCCCCTGTTGTTTGATTATCTGGCGGAGTCGCGCAGCTGGAAGCAAGGCGTCGCACGTTCGGTCGCGACTTCCCACTTGGTGGATCGAGTGGCTAAGTCGCGCGGTCTTCCCATCTACGAGACGCCGGTCGGGTTTAAGTTTATCGGCGAGATGATCAATCGAGACGAGATCATACTCGGCGGGGAAGAGTCCGCAGGGCTCTCCATCCGCGGGCATTATCCTGAGAAGGACGGCATCCTCGCGTGCCTACTCGCCGCCGAGGCAGTGGCTGCGCGCGGTGCAAGCCTGACCGAGCAGTTGGAAGCGCTTTACGCGCGCGTGGGTCGCCTCGAATCGAAGCGCATCGGCGTGCGCCTGACGCCTGAGCTTGTCGCTTCTCTGCCCGAAAAGCTGGGGCGCGAGGTGAAAGAGATGGGAGGACGCCGCATCGCGAGTGTCAACCGGATGGACGGCGTGAAGTTTTTGTTTGAAGACGGCTCGTGGCTACTGCTGCGCCCTTCGGGCACCGAGCCGCTGGTGCGAATTTACGCGGAATCAGAATCCGCCGAGGACTTGGAGGTGCTGCTTGAACAAGGTCGCAAATTCTTACTGGACTGACACACGACTCGCGGCGCAACGCCCGACGGCGCGCGCCCTCTCTCTGCCCGCGACGGCGGCTGACCTGTCGCGCGAGTTGGTCGGCACGCGCGCGGAAGTTCGCCGACGAGGCGGCATCGTTCCGTCGTGGGCGATCTTCACGATGATCATGCTGGCGACTTTCGCGCTCTGCCTGACGGTGACGATGCGCACACACGCGCAGATGCGTTCAGCCGGGCAGAGATACGCGCAGATGAACACTGACGTGCAGACCTTACGCAACTCGAACGAGTCGTTGCGGCGTGAGGTCGAGCGTCTGCGCAAGGACCCGCGCGCCATCGAGTCGGCGGCGCGCACGCGTTTGAACATGGTGCGCGCCAACGAGATCGTGATTCCGGTCGAATAGTCATTCGGCATCGTCATCCCGTTTGAACAATCATCTCGATGGTCGTATCTATGAGGCGCGAATGCTTTTATCGCAGGGCAAACCTGCCGGACATGTTTTCAGTTCCTCCGGTCGCCCGCCTATCTCTGCCCGCTTCGCCGCTACTGTTAACACCGCTTGCCTGACCCGGCGCGGCTGCCTTTGTACGACGGCAGCCGCGCTTTTCCCCTTCAGCGCGCACGCGTCATCTCTCACAGAACGTTCGGTTGACACCCCGCGCGAGCGTCAACTAATATCGAGCCCTGCTTATCACGTCATCAATTTTTTTGACACGAGCGCACGTTCGCTCGCGAGGGAGACGAGAGAGCCATGCCCGAAGTTAAAGAGATCGCGACGCCCGCAGAGGCAGCCGTCGAGCGTTGGGAGCAGGAGACGCTTGCGCCCACATTGAAGAAGACGCCCGAACGTAAAGCGACGTTTGAGACCGTCTCGCTCGACGCGGTCAACCGGCTCTACACGCCAGCCGACACGGCTGAGATCGACTTCGAGCGCGACACTGCTTTCCCCGGCGAGTTCCCTTACACGCGCGGCATACACCCCACGGGCTATCGCGGCAAGCTCTGGACGATGCGCCAGTTTGCGGGCTTCAGCACGCCCGAAGAGACCAACCGGCGATTCAAATTTCTGACGGCGCAGGGTCAGACCGGACTCTCCGTCGCCTACGATCTGCCGACCTTGATGGGCTACGACGCCGACTCGCCGCTGTCTGAAGGCGAAGTCGGCAAGTGCGGCGTCGCCGTCTCGTCGCTCGCCGACATGGAGGTTCTCTTCGACGGCATCCCGCTCGAACAGGTCACGGTCTCGCAGACGATCAACGCGCCCGCGTCTGTCCTGCTTGCGATGTATCTCGTCGTCGCCGAGAAGCAGGGCGCGGACTGGCGCAAGATTTCCGGCACTCTCCAGAATGACATCCTCAAGGAGTACATCGCGCA
>JAVXVR010000499.1:0-3100 GCA_032230165.1 Acidobacteriota bacterium
TCACGCGCGAGGCGCAGGCACAGGGCGCGCGCGTCTTCCTCATCACGAAAGAGAAGCAGCGGCACGAGGCTTGGGACATGAGCGCGCTCGAAGCCTTCATCCCTCTGCCGAACGACGCGCCGCCGGAGATGTTCGTCCAGACGGTCGTCGAGATCGCGCGCCGCAACCGCATCAAGCGAGTCGTCGCGCTCGAAGAGTTCGACGTGATCACGGCGGGGCTCGTGCGCGAGCACCTGCGGCTGCCCGGCTTGACCAGCTCACAGGCGCGACTCTTCCGCGACAAGCTGGCGATGCGCACGGTAGCACGCGCGGCGGGCGTCAACGCGCCGGAGTTCGTCCACCTGCTCAACTATCAGGAGGTCGGCGAGTTTCTGGAGCGCGTGCCCGCGCCGTGGGTCTTAAAGCCGCGCACGGACGTTTCCGCCATCGGCATCAGGAAGCTCTCGGACGCGGAATCTGTCTGGCGCGCGATGGACGCGCTCGATGCGCGCGAGCGACCGCAGGAGCGCGCGTCGTTCCATCTGCTCGAACGATTCGTCGCGGGCGAGGTCTTTCACGTTGATTCGATTGTTTACGATGGCGAGGTGAAGTTCGCGGGCGTTAACCGATACGGTCGCCCGCCGATAAATGTCGCGCACGAGGGCGGCGCGTTTCTCTCTTCGACGGTCGAGTATGATTCGGTCGAACGGATGGCGCTGCTTGAGATCAACCGGCAGGTGATCGAAGCGCTTGGGCTTCGTCGCGGCGCGACGCACGCCGAGTTCATCAAGAGCGCGGAGGACGGCAAGCTCTATTTTCTCGAAATCGCCGCGCGGGTCGGCGGCGCGTTCACCGCCGAAAACCTCGAAGCCGCGAGCGGCATCAACCTCTGGCGCGAGTGGGCAAAGCTGGAGCTTTCAGACGAGGCGCGACCATACGCACTGCCCGCCCCGCGCTGCGACTACTCCGGCATCATCCTCTCGCTCGCGCGTCAGGAATACCCAGACACTTCACATTTCACCGATCCGGAGATCGTCTTCCGCCCACACAAACGCTACCACGTCGCGCTCGTCGTCCGCTCCGACAACGCGGCGCGCGTCCGCGAACTGCTCGACTCCTATGCCCCGCGCTTCGCTGCGGAGTTCGTCGCCGTCGCGCCGCCGTTAGAGCGAGCCCAATAAGGGAAAAGTAAAAAGGCAAAAGGCAAAAAGTTAAGATAAGCAGGACGCATGTCCCGGCATCTTCACTTTTGCCTTTTTACTGTCACAAGCCGCTAGTTAAAGCTATGCACTTTAGTGCAAGACTTTAGTTGCTACCCACTTCTAGGAATGTTAGAAGTGCGACGCAATGACAGAGAACCGATACGGTAGTCACACCGTCACTAGATTAACGGCGCATCTGATCTGGGCGACCAAGTATCGTTACCATGTGCTCAAAGGGGACGTGCAACTCAGATGTCGTGAGTTGCTCATTCAAATCTGCGACGCCGAAGATGTGCGGATACTCAAGGGAGTGGTGAGCCAGGATCATGTCCACATGCATATTGAGTATCCGCCCTCGAAAGCACTCTCCGATCTCGTCAAAAGGTTCAAAGGGCGCACCTCACGCATCTTGCAACAGGAGTATCCGGAGTTGCACAAAAGATACTGGGGCAGGCACTTCTGGGCAATCGGGTACGGAGCGTGGAGCACAGGCAACATCACGGAAGAGATGGTACAAGCGTACCTTGAGCATCACCGTGACAGATCGAACAAGGAAACCGAGTCATTCATCTTGGAATAGCAGGACTTTCAGTCCGCCGTCAAATCTATGCACTTTCAGTGCATAGTGATTTAGTTTTGCCTTTTAACTTACAGGTCGCTCCGCCGCCGGGAGCTTGGCGAAGAAGTCTTTTGTGAAGCGGCGCGCGTACTCTTCGAGCAGTTGCTCGACGCGCGCGGGATCAGTTGAGCGGACGATGAGTCCGACGTGCGAGGGCTTGTTGAGTCGCCAGACGATTTCCGTGTCGTCGTAAGCAGAGGTATCGGGTCGCTCCTGTCGCGCGAGTGAGACGATGAGTCCGGCGAAGTCCAGGCGCGTGGGCGGCAGCCTGTAGTCGTCGCGCCCGCGACCGATCTCGATCTTCGCCCACTCCGCCCAGAGATTGATGCCTGTCGCCGCCTCGACCAGCTCGACGATGTTCGCGCCGCCGACGCGCGCGGCGGTCTCTAAAAAGTAGAAGCGACCGTCCGACCGCGACTTGATGAACTCCGTGTGCGAGACGCCGCGCAGCAGGTTCATCGCTTCGAGCACGCGCGCGTTGATCTCAAAGAGCGCGCGCGCATCTTCAGAATCGGCGGGAAGCGTGCGCGTGGTGAAGACGCCGCCGCCGTGCGCCACGTCCAAGGGCGGGTGACCATAGCGGCTCGCGCTGGCGAAGACGATCTCGCGCTCGTTGACGATGCAATCGACGTGGAAGATGTCGCCGGCGACGTAGCGCTCCAGCACGTGGAACGACTGTCGGTCGCCGAGCGCGTCGAGCGCAGACCAGAGCTGTGCGGGCGCGTCGATCTTTTTGATGCCGGTGGCGGAAGCCTCAAAGCGCGGCTTCAAGAGCCACGGCGCGGGGATATCGTCCATAAACGCGCGCAGGCGTTCGCGGTTCGAGGCGTGGACGAACTCCGGCACGTCGATGCCCGCTTCCAGAGCTTGCATACGCATGGCGAGCTTGTCGCGAAAGTAGCGCGTGGTGGTCTCGCCCATGCCGGGGATACGTAAGTGCTCGCGCAGTGCGGCGGCGGTTTCGAGATCGAAGTCGTCGAGCGGGACGATCACGTCAAGCGTCTCGGTCTGGGCGAGAAAGCTCACGCTCTTGATCGTGTCGGCGAGATTCCACTTCTTCGCCGCGTCGGGCATGTAGTAGGTCTCGTCAATTGACTCGTCGGGGAAGTCCGCCACGCCTCTCAGGCTGAGTGAGGTGAGCAAGAGAACGCGGCAGCCCTGCCGCTTGCACTCGCGCATGAACTCCTGTCCCTTCTCGTAGCTCGCGAGGCAGAGGACTGTGGGTGGGCGTGTTTCGTTCATCATCCGGTTCATGTCCTTCGACTCACGATTACAGGAGCCGACCTACTTTTACTTTTAT
>JAVXVR010000596.1:0-3782 GCA_032230165.1 Acidobacteriota bacterium
CGGTCTGGGTCTGACCCCACGGCGAATCGTTGAGTATCTTCTCGGCGTCCTTCTTCGACCATTCCGTCCAGGGCTTCTCCTTCTTGTCCTGCGCGGAGAGGGAGAGCGCGAGCAGGCACGCGACGGCGAGTGCGGTTGCCACTTTCTTGATCATGGGTTCCTCCGAAAATCTACTGTCGGCTGATGGGCTGTTCGGGAAGCGGGCGCGGGCTTTGGCGGCTCGCGCCGACGAAATCACTTATGGGTAAGCGCGCCGGACAGTGTAAAGCAACGCGCGCGCCGAGGGCAATAGTCGTTGGCGGATCGTGAGGGGAGCTTTCGCGCGCGAAAACGGCGCGGGCGGCTGCGATGCTTGTTGGCAGCCGCCCGCGCCCGCGCGGGTCGAGTTTGTGGGCTGGCGGAAAGCTCGTCGCCGATGACGATTGTCAGTATTCGAGCTTACCGTCGTAGATCATTTCGGAGACTTTGTACTTCATGTTGAGTTTGGGACCGTCGGAGAACTCTGCGACGAAGCGCACCTCGCCGCTATCCAACGAGAGCAGGGGTCGCTCGCCGACGACGCGCGGGAAGACGAAGAGCGCCGCGCCGAGCGTGTTCTGCGTCGGCGGGATGTACTGCTCAAGGAAGACGCGCTTGCCGTCCTTGCGTTCGAGGTAGGTGCTGTTCTTGAGCGCGGCGGTGACGGCGCTGTTAAACGCCTGCATCACCTTGCCGCCGTAACGCTGATCGGTCGAATCGAAGGTGACGGCGATGACGACCTGCTGCGCGGAACCGCTCTCGGCGAAAGCCTTGATCTGCGGCGTGAGCGCGCCGCCCTGCCGAAGCGCAGCCTGCCGCGCGAGCGCTTGCCTGATGGGGCGCGCCGAGAAGAAGCGGATGTGGAATTTCACGCTCGTCGCCTGATTGGTCGCGCCCTCTTCAGCGCGGTTGTTGCCGGTGGGGGCACTGCCGATGGTGCCATTTCCGGCGGCGGTGCGACTGTTCGTCGCGCCCCTGCCCTGCCCTTGCGTCGTCGGCGAGTAGAACATCTCCGAAGTGTCGGTCTCAACCTGCGTCTGCGCCCACGGCGAGTCGTCGAGCACCTTCTCCGCATCCTTCTTCGACCACTCACTCCAGGACTTCCCGCTCAACTTCTGCGCGCCGACCGCAGTGGCAAGCAGGCACACAACTGACAACACTACCGCCGACTTTCTGAACATCACAGCAAATCTCCGAAACTAAAATTTCCGACCGACGCAGATGATCTCCGATGACCACTCGCCGCAACCGTGGTTGAGTCACCCGTAATTACGATTGAGACGGGGCGCGGTTCCAAAAGGTTGCGGCGACCGGCAAAAAGATTCCGCCGGTCGCCGCAACCTTTGTCGTCGGCGTTGAAGAGGAACTTATGCAGACGCGCGAGACTTCAGGCGCAGCCGTAGTCGGCGAAGGTCGAGAAGCGATCCGAGCCGTGGTCGAGCGCGATGTCGCGACGCGCGTGATCGATGTGCACGGCAGACATCAAAAGCGCCGCGCGCTCGTCCGTCAGTCGGAGCGTCATGAGACTCATGTGCGCCTCGGCGTTCGAGGACGGGACGAGATCGGAGAGGAGGAAGTGGCGACAGGCGAGCGGCGGCACTCGACCGAGCGCGATGCGCGTGACGAGACCGCGCGCGTTGAAGAGTTCGAGTGTGGGCGAGGCTTCGACATTATCGTCGCCAACATTGAAGACGGCGACGAGTTCGTCGAACGTGACTTCGCCCGCGCGCCGGTTGAGTCGCGCGCCCGTCGTGATGTAGTCGGTCGCAAATCCGTCTTGACCACGCGACTGGCGGTAGGCGCGCGCGGCGCGCAAGCCCGGTCGAAAGTGCGTGAAGGCGTGCGCGCCCCACTCGGCGACGTGCAGCTCAACTTTCATCAAGGTGTGCGTCGTGTCGGGCGTGACGGCGAGCGAGAGACCGCCGGAAAAGTTTTCGGGGAACGACAACTTCGCGGGATCGAGCAGGCACGCCTGATGCGGCGTGAGGCGGATGACACCGCGCTCCACTTGCGATGTGGGGATGGATGCGTGCGCGAGCTTCTCGTCGCGCTGCGAAGCCCAGACGACATCGCCCGCCGCATCCGTGACGTAAGGATAAAACCACTGCGCCTCGTCCGCGTTCAAGTATCCCGTGCCGAGGTGAAAGCGCGAGTCGAAGGTGAGCCCACCGATGCGCTTGGCGCGGAAGACGAGCGGCGAATAGAGAATGTTCTTCGCCTTGAACTGCGCGGCGGCGTCGAAGGCTTCGACCGGCACGGTCTTCGGCTTGTACGCGCCCTGATGGATCGGGTGCTCGACGCTGAAGCGTCGCGCGCCCTGGCGACGGATCAAGAGGTAGCCGAAAGTTTTGCGCGTGTGGTCGTCGTTCGTCACCGAGAGCGTGCCGCCGCCTTCGGTGATGTTCGCGCGCTTCGCTTCCCTCACTGCCTTCGCGTCAGGTGCGGCGAACGGCGCGCAGGCATCAGTCGCATACTCGCCGGAGTTGAGGCAGACGAGGAGCGAGGCGTGGGGTTTCAACTCGTAGCGCAGCTTGCGCAAGAGCCGTCCCTGCCAGTCGTGCAGTGTGAGTTCGCCGGCGCTCGGCGCGTCGTAGGGGTTAAAGAGGCTATAGGTGCAGTCGTAGTCGGAGAGCGCGGGGAAGGGCATCGTGTAGTAGAACTGATCAGAGTTCTGCCACTGCAAGGGATCGGGGTTGGCGTGGACGTTATCGAAGGAAGAGTCGGTCGTCCAGCGCACAAACGCAGAGCTGAAGAGATCGCTCGCGTGTTGAAGCTTGGTTTGCCCGCGCGGGCGCAGGCGAATCTTCATGCCGCCCCAGAAGGGCGCGGACTGAGCGCCTAACAGATCGCGCGCGGCGATGACGGTCGTCTGCATGGCGGGCACGGTCAGCCGGCGCGCGACGCCGCCCGTGCCGACGGCGCGACCTTCGGCGTCGTAGAGGTAGATTT
Source organism: Acidobacteriota bacterium (assembly GCA_032230165.1). GTDB lineage: Bacteria > Acidobacteriota > Blastocatellia > Pyrinomonadales > Pyrinomonadaceae > JAIVGV01. Next base: position 2,968 of record JAVXVR010000596.1, read on the forward strand.
CGTAGTCGGTCGCAGCAGGGGCATCCCCGTAGCCGCGTGTGCCGGAGAAGGTGTCGGACGTGAGCACGATCTCGCTGCGGATGCCGCGCGCCGGGTCTTCGACGACGAAGGGCGCGCACACGTCGAGCCAGCACGCGCCGTCGGCGTTGCCCTGACGGTAGTCGGGCTGTGGCGCGGTCGGTTGCTGCGCGCGTGCGGTGTCTGAGAGAAGCGACGTGAGCGGGATGACGGCGACGGTTGCGAGCGTGCGGGAGAGAAACTGTCGGCGGTCGAAAGCTTTCATCGAGGGCTCCTGCGAAACGCACTGGGCAGGCTGGGGCGGAAATTCGGAAGGAGATGGAAGGCGGTGAAGCCTCCCATCTCCCTCTTTAGTTAGGTCGGGATGAACCGACGGTTAGAAGTTGATGCGGAGCACCAACTGGATCAGGCGACCACCCGGATCGTTCGTCGTCGAAAGGTCCTGATAAGCAGAACCCGTCTGACCGAACGCCGCCGAGGAGAAGTTCGTCACGGTGTTCACGTCGTTCGCCGCGTTGCCGATGATGAAGTTGATCGCGTTCGGCAGGTTAAGGAACTCCGCGCGCAACTCGAGGTTCTTCGTCTCCGTGAACCTGATCTTCTTCACCACACTCATGTCAATGCGGTTGAAGCGAGGTCCGTGGAGGACGAGGTGCGAGAAGCCGCAAGAGCCGGGCGTGGACTGAATGCAGCCGCCGAAGCCGACCGGCGCGATGAAGCGACCCGTCGGAGCCGTGCCGCTAAAGCCCGTCTGGTTGAGGTTGAAGGCGCGCTGCGTGTTGTCGATGATGTCCTGC
>JAVXVR010000621.1:0-3769 GCA_032230165.1 Acidobacteriota bacterium
TCGCGCATCTGCGCGCGGCGGGCGCGATCATTTTCGGTAAGACGAACACTTCGGAGCTGGCGCTCGACTACACGGCTGAGAATCCGCTCTTCGGTCGCACCTTGAATCCGCACGACGAGGCGCGCACGCCCGGCGGCTCAAGCGGCGGCTGCGCGGCGGCGGTCGCGTCGTGCCTCACGCCCGCGAGTCTGGCGAGCGACATGACCGGCTCGATTCGCGTCCCCGCGCACTTCTGCGGCGTCGCGGGGCTCAAGCCGACCGTCGGCGTCGTCCCCATCGCCGGGCACTTCCCGCCGACCGAAGGCGCATGCTCACTCGGTGCAAGCCTCGGACCCATCGCCCGCACAGTTGACGATCTCGCGCTGCTCTTCGACGCGCTGGCAAATTCCGATCAGCGTCTCGCTCATCCTTCGCGCGCGCGGCAGAGTTTGAGCGGACTGCGCGTCGCGTTCTACACGGACGACGGCACGGCGCGCGTCGGCACGGAGACTAGGGCGGCGGTCGAGAGCGCGGCGCAGAGTTTGGGCGAAGCGGGTTGCGATGTTTTCGAGGCGCGACCCGTCGGCGTCGAGCGCGCGCCTGGCTTGTGGCTCGCTCTCTTCTCGCGCGCGGTGCGCGGCGTGGTGCGTGAGCTTTACGCGGGTCGTGTGGGGGATGCGGGACGCGCCGCGCGAGCGTTGATAGAACGCGATGTGTTGCCCGCGCAGACGCTCGACGATTATTTCGCGGCGTGGCTTGAGCGCGATCAACTGCTCGCGCAACTGCTCGAATGGATGAGAGACGTGCCGCTCCTCGTCGCGCCGGTCGGCGCTGTCCCCGCTTTCGCGCACAACGCGCGCAAAGTAGAGATCGATGGTCAGACTGTGAGCGTCTTTCGCGCGTTTAGCTACGCACAGACTTTCAACGTCTTCGGTCTGCCGGTCGCGTGTGTGCCTGCGGGTCGCACGCGCGAAGGGCTGCCGCTTGGAGTGCAGATCGTCGGTCGTCCTTTTGCAGAAGCGACGGTGCTCGCGGCGGCGCGCGTCGTCGAGGAAGCTCTGGGCGGGTGGCAGCCGCCAAAGCCTGCCCTTCCATAGACGGGCGGCGATCAGATATAGTGGCGCGCGACGGTTCCACAGATCACACGCGCTCGGCGCGCGTCTTCCCCAATTTCCGACGGAGGTTCCCCGCCATGCCCGAAATCATCTTCATGTTCTTTCTCTTTTTCGTCGCCATCTTCCTGCTCGTCGTCGCCGCCAAGACAATCAAGATCGTGCCGCAGGCGACCGTCATGATCATCGAGCGGCTCGGTCGCTTCAGCCGTCTCGCCGACAGCGGCTTGAACATCATCATCCCTTTCCTCGACAAGCCGCGCGGCGTCTACTGGACGAACGTGCGACCCGGTATGTCGTCAATCGATCTGCGCGAGCAGTTCATCGACCTGCCGCCGCAGCCCGTCATTACGCGCGACAACGTAACGATCCACGTGGACTCGGTCGTCTACTGGCAGATCACCGACGCGACCAAGGCGGTTTACGAAGTGGCTGACCTGCTCGGCGGCATCGTGCAGTTGACGATCACGGGAATGCGCGCCGTGATGGGCGACATGGACTTGGATCACACGCTCTCGCAGCGCGACCAGATCAACACGAAGCTGCGCATGATCCTCGACGAAGCGACCGACAAGTGGGGCGTGAAGGTGACGCGCGTTGACGTGAAGAACATCAACCCGCCCGAAGACGTGCGCGTGACGATGGAGAAGCAGATGACCGCCGAGCGCACGCGCCGCGCGCTCGTCCTCCAAGCCGAGGGCGAACGCCAAGCCGCGATCACGCGCGCCGAAGGCGAGAAGCAAGCGGCGGTGACCCGCGCCGAGGGCGAAAAGCAGTCGGCGATTCTGCAAGCCGAGGGCGCGGCGCAGGCTCGTCTGCGTAACGCCGAGGCGGAATCGGAAGCCATCGCGCGCATCTCGCAGGCGATGCTCGGTCACGGCAACCCGGCACAGTACCTCATCACGCAGCGCTACATCGAGAGCCTCAAAGAGATGGTGCGCGGCAATAACTCGAAGGTCGTCTTCATGCCGGTCGAGACTTCGACGATGCTCTCAAGCGTCGGCATGATCAAAGAGATGTTCACCGAGACGAACGAGAGGCGCGCAGGAGGCGACGAAGGGGGCGGCACGCCGCCGCGCCCGCGACAGTTGCCAACCTAAGCGGCAGAGATCAAGCATCGACGCAAAGTGAAATCCGGTGAGCGGCGTCGCGTGCGCCGCTCACCGGATTTTTGTGTTTGAGCTTTCACGTCTTGGAGTTCACATCTCAAATCTGAGATTTGAAATCTGATTTCTCGAATTAATGTCTCGCCTCTGATCTCTAACCGCCAACCTCTCCCCATAGCGTTTCTCTAGAGAGCGCGGTGTAGGTTGAGCCCCCCGCGCCGAGTTCGCTACGCATCAAGACAATCTCACCGATCGGGAAACTCACCGGCTCGAATCCAAGCTTGAGGTATTGCCGCGCCAGGCGGCGCGCGTCGCCGCGCGTGTCGCGCAGGCGCGCGAGCGTGACGTGCGCGTGAAAGGGGCGCGGGTCGCGCGGGAAATCCGCGCGCGCGCATTCTTCCTCGACGGCGGCTTGGAGCGCGGCGAGTTTGCCCGTCGCGTCGTGGACGCCGAGCCAGAGGACGTGCGGGCGGCTCGGCGCGGGGAAGACGCCTGTGCCTTCCAACCGCCCTTCAAACAGAGGGATGCGCGTCGCTGCGCGCGCAACTGCCCGCGCGAGTTGCTCCGAGCGTTCGGGCGCGAGGTCGCCGAGGAATTTGAGCGTGAGGTGCAGTTTCTCTTCACGCTCCCAACTGACTTTGAGTGGCGTCGCGACACCTGCGCGCAGACGCGCCGCATGTGCCGCCGCGCGTGCGCGCACATCGGTCGGCAGCTCGACGGCGCAGAACAGACGCAAAGATTTTTGTTCGTCGGTCTGAGTCATACTAGAAAGTTTGAGAGGCTGTGAGCGAACAGTAGGTTGTCCTGATTCATCCCGCGCCGTGGACTGTCGGCTACAGTGTCGCGCGAGATTGTGACAATCATCAAACTGTCACAACGCGCGCGAGGCAAATTTTTTCGTGCAACCTATCGGAAATATAGGGAAACAAAATTCCACGACAGCGCGTTTAAAGACGGTTCGAGCGACGGCGAGTCTTTGTCGAAATTTTTCGGCGGCTCGGTCGCAGGCGAAAATAAACGGCTGTCCTGGAAGGGAAACGATCGTTTGCCCTGACCAACAGTCGAGTCAATTTCAACTAGGGAGAAAATTACCAATCATGCGTAAAGCATTGTACGTTGCTCTATTCTTCGTCTTCTGCGCGCCCCTCGCACACGCGCAGGACATCCAGCGCGGCGAGTTCGGCGGCGGCTACTCCGCCAACTGGGTTGATACACAAGGCGCGTTTAGCGCCGATCCCAACTCGAACAGCCGCGACCTGTTCCACGGCTTCTACGTCAACGGCGCTTACAATTTCACGCGCTACGTCGGCGTGCAGGCTGAAGTGTCGCACAACCGCAAGAAGACTGACTTCCAGAACCTCATTTTCCAGCCCGTCCACCTCGATGGGCGTCTGACGCAGGGCTTGGTCGGCATCAAGCTCCAGGACAACTCGACCGACACGAAGGTGCGCCCGTTTGCGCGTGCTCTCATCGGCGTGGGTCACGCTTCGGCGGATTTACGTGTCAACACTTCGCCGACGACGGTTGTCAATACCAGCGATAGACAGAACGGCTTCGCCAGCGTTTTCGGCG
>JAVXVR010000016.1:0-4161 GCA_032230165.1 Acidobacteriota bacterium
TGGGGCGCGCGCGAGGTGGTCGGCGTTGACTTGAGCGACGCGGTCGAGGTGGCATACGCGGCGACGCGCGATCTCGCCAACGCGCACATCGTGCAGGCAGACATCTATCAACTTCCGCTCAAGCGACGCGCCTTCGACTACGCTTTCTCCGTCGGAGTCCTCCATCATCTGCCCCGTCCGCGTGCCGGGTTCGTCGCGCTCTCGAAGCTTGTTAAAGACGGCGGATACCTATCGGCGTGGGTTTACGGCGCGGAGAACAACGAGTGGCTCACGCGCTACGTCTCGCCTGTGCGCGAGCGTCTGACTTCGCGCATGAGTCGCAATGCTTTGCTGCATTTGTCGAAGCTGCCGACTGCGGCGATGTATGCCGCGACGAAGCTCGTCTATGCGCCGCTCAACCGCCGACCATCCACGCAAGCGCTCGCGCGCCGTTTGTTCTACAATGACTACCTGAGCCACGTCGCGCGGTTCGGCTGGCGCGAGCAACACACCATCGTCTTCGATCACCTCGTCGCGCCCACGGCGTTCTACGTCGCGCGCGCGGAGTTCGAGCAGTGGTGGCGCGACGTTGGCGCGACTGAGGTCGTCATCGGCTGGCACAACCGGAACAGTTGGCGCGGCTTCGGGAAAATCGAGCGGGGGATAGTGGTTGGGGGTCAGGGGTCAGGGAAAGGCGCAGGCGGCGAAGATGGCGAGTGAGGTCGAACAATCCGCGAAAGTCTTGCCCCGCGAGATGCAGCGGCACACCTACGCCATCATGCGCGAGGTCGAAGACTCGCACTGGTGGTTCGCGGGTCGCCGTCGCATCCTCGAAAGTTTCGTCGCGAGGATCGTTCACGATCTGAAGCTGCCCGCAGGCGCGCGACCGCGCGCTCTGGACGTGGGCTGCGGCACGGGCGCGAATCTGGAAATGCTCGCGCGCTTCGGCGACGCAGAGGGCGTGGACGTTTCCGAAGACGCGCTCGCGTTCTGCCGTGAGCGCGGCTTAACGAACGTGCAACGCGGCGCGGCGGAGTCTTTGCCTTACGCGGATGAGAGTTTCGATCTCGTCACCGCGCTCGACGTGGTCGAGCATCTGGACGACGATCTGTTGGGACTCAGAGAGATGCGGCGCGTGCTCCGCCCCGAAGGTCGCGCGCTCCTCTTCGTCCCAGCCTTCATGTGGCTGTGGGGCGTGCAGGACGACGTGAGCCACCACCGACGCCGCTACACGCTCGCCGAAGCTCGCGCGCGTGTCGAAGCGGCGGGACTCACGGTCGAGCGCGCGACGTACGCGAACCTTACTTTCTTCGCGCCGATCCTTCTGGGTCGCCTCATCATGCGCGCGACTGGCTTACGACCGGCGTCGGAGAATAACGTCAACGTCCCGGCATTAAACGGAGCGCTCGGTCGTCTCTTCGGCGCGGAAGCGTTCTGGCTGCGCCGCTTCAACTTTCCTTTCGGCGTGTCGGCAGTCCTTGTGGCGCGCAAGGTGGAGCGATGAAAGTTTTTGAAGAAGAGACTGTGAATCGTCGCGCCGAAGTCGCGCGCGCGGGCGACGGCGACTCTCCGCGGCCCGACATCTCGGTCTTCCTGCCAGTCCTCAACGAAGAGCCGAACCTGCGCCCGCTCCACGAGAAGATGCGCGGCGCGCTCGCCGAACTCGGTCTCGCGGCGGAAGTGATCTACGTTGACGACGGCTCGACCGACGGCAGCCTCGCGGTGCTGCGCGAGATCACGCTTAAGGACGCGCGCGTGCGGGTCATCTCCCTGCGGCGCAACTACGGTCAGACCGCCGCGATGAGCGCGGGGATCGACGCCGCGCGCGGGCGCGTGCTCGTCCCAATGGACGCCGACCTGCAAAACGATCCGGCGGACATCAAACGCCTGCTCGCGAAATTAGACGAAGGCTACGACGTGGTCTCAGGCTGGCGAAAGAACCGGCAGGACAAGATGGTCACGCGCAAGATACCTTCGATGATCGCCAACCGCATCATCTCCTGGATCGGCGGCGTGCCCCTGCACGACTACGGCTGCTCTCTGAAAGCCTACCGCCGCGACGTGATCAAAGACGTGCGCCTCTACGGCGAGATGCACCGCTTCATCCCGATCTACGCCGCCTGGGCGGGCGCGCGCGTCACAGAGATTCCGGTCGAGCACCACGCGCGCACGATGGGCGTCTCGAAGTACGGGCTCTCGCGCACGGTCAAGGTCGTCTTCGATCTCGTCACGATCAAGTTCATGGCGTCGTACCAGACGAAACCGATCTACGTCTTCGGCACGTGCGGGCTCGTCGCCTTCCTCATCTCGCTTGTCGCCGGCACGTGGGCGCTCTTCCTGAAACTGTTCGAGCACGTCTCGTTCATCCTGACGCCTCTGCCCGTGCTCTCAATCGTCATGTTCGCCGTCGGCGTGCAGTTCTTTTTGATGGGCTTGCTCGCCGAAATGTCTGTGCGCACCTACCACGAGTCGCAGGCGAAAGCGATCTACGCGGTGCGCGAGCGCATCGGGTTTGAAGACGGTGACAAGTGACGAATGACAAGTGACAAGCAAATCCGCTTTTCTTGCTCGTCACTTGTCACTCGTCACTTGTCACTCTGATAAGTTATGTGTGGCATCACCGGATGGGCGACTCTCGACGCGCGCGCCGAAATGGAAGACGGCGCGACGGAGATGCTGCGCTCGATGTGCGGGCGCATGGTGCATCGCGGTCCCGACTCCGAGGGCGTGATGACCGCGCAGGGCGTCGCGCTCGGAATGCGCCGGCTCGCCATCATCGATCTGCAAACGGGCGAGCAGCCCGCCGTGAGCGAGGACGGGCGCGTGAGCGTCATCCTCAACGGCGAGATTTACAACTATCGGAGCTTGCGCCGCGACCTGGAAGCGCGCGGGCACACCTTCCGCTCCACGTCCGACACGGAAGTGCTGCCGCACCTCTACGAGGAATACGGCACGCGTATGCTCGAACACCTGAACGGCATGTTTGCCTTCGCCCTGTGGGATGCGCGCCGCCGCCGCCTCTTCCTCGCGCGCGATCCATTCGGCGAAAAGCCCTTGTACTGGGGCGTCTTCGGCGGCAAGCTCCTCTTCGCCTCTGAGCCGAAAGTTCTGCTCGCGCACCCTGCGGTCACGACCAGCATTAACCTCGACGCGCTGCGCCAGTACCTCGCCTTCGACTACATCCCCGCGCCGCTCTCGATCTACCGGGGCATCCAGAAACTCCCCGCCGCGCACGCGCTCACGCTCGAAGACGGGCGCGTCGAAGTTTCGCGCTACTGGCAACTGAGCTACCGCAAGCCCGCACGCACGCCTTCGGAAGACGAGGCGGCGGAGACTTTGCGCGAGCTGTTGGCTGATTCCGTCAGGATGCGACTTGTCTCGGACGTGCCGCTCGGCGTGCTGCTCTCCGGCGGCGTTGACTCTTCGGCGGTCGCCGCTCTCGCCGTGCGCGCCTCGGCAGAGACGGTCAAGACGTTCTCGATCTCCTTCGCCGAAAAATCTTTCGACGAGTCGGCTTACGCGCGCGGCGTCGCGGACTACCTCGGCACGGATCATCACGAGGAACGTCTGAGCGCGAACCTCGCCGCAGACTTGGTCGGTGAGATCGGCTCTTGGATGGACGAGCCTTTGAGCGACCCTTCGGTCGTCTCGACCTACTTGCTCTGTCGCTTCACGCGCCAGCACGTGACGGTCGCTTTGGGCGGCGACGGAGGCGACGAAATCTTCGCGGGCTACCCGATGTATCAGGGTCACAGGATCGCGGAAATTTACAAGCGCGTGCCGCGCGCGCTGCGCCGCCTGATAGTCGAGCCTGCGATCCGGCGGCTTCCGGTCAAGACCAAAAATCTCTCGTTCGACTTCAAAGCGCGCCGCTTCGTCGAAGGGATGCAGACGGACGACCGCGTGGCGCGCCATCACATCTGGTTCGGCTCTTTTGCGCCCGACGCGCTCGCGCAACTGCTCACGAGCGAAGCGCGCGGCACGAGCAGTTGGGACGTTTATGCCGACGCGCGCGCCCTCTTCGACGCGTGCGACTCGCCCGATGCGGTCGAGCGGATGCAGTACCTCGACACGAAGCTCTATCTCGCCGAGGACATTCTCACAAAAGTTGATCGCGCGAGCATGTCTGTGTCTCTGGAAGTGCGCGCGCCGTTCTTAGATCGCCGCGTCGTTGAGTACGCC
>JAVXVR010000047.1:0-4355 GCA_032230165.1 Acidobacteriota bacterium
CGCGCGATCTCCGGCGCGATCTTGTAGCCCTCAAGGACGTGCTGCAAGGTCTTGATGCGAAAGCCGAACTCTTCGGCGATGTTCATGAGCATCAGCATCTCGTCGGAGCGATAGCTGTGCGCGTGGACGAAGCGCTTGCCTTCGAGGACTTCGACGAGCGGCTCAAGTTGCAGATCGCGACGCGGCGGGATGGCGCTTCGGTCGCCTCGCGACTGCGCGGCGCGATACTCGTCCCACCCGCGCTTGTAGTCGCGCGCGCGCGTCAAAGCGTCGCGGAGAACTTCCTCCTGACCCATGCGCGTCGCAGGGTAGCGGCGCGGCGGCTGCGGCGCTCCGACGATGATGAAGTTCGCGTTGTTCGAGCGCTTGACGTTTTCGCCGAGCGCGAACTTGATCCCCTGCGGCGCGCCGAAGAACCATTCGGCAATCGGGCGACCGTACTTCATCTTGATCACCGCGTTCTGCCCGCCGATGGTGTTCGCCGAGCCGTGCAGAGTGTTCTGCGACGTGACGCCCCCGGCGAGCGCGCGATAGACGTTGATGTCGGTCGGGTTCATCACGTCGCGGATTCTGACCATCGAAGTGACCGAGAGCGTCCCCTCGTTGATGGCATCGACAGCCGAGTGCGAGTGGCAATCAATGATGCCGGGCGTGACGAACTTGCCCGTCGCGTCTATGACGCGCGCGTCCGAACCCGCTTTGAGTCCCGCGCCGACGGCGACGATCTTCCCCTTGCGGACGAGGATGTCGGAGTTCGTGAGCGTGCCGTGCGAGGCGGTTAAGACGGTAGCGTTGCGGATCAAAGTCTCGCCCGAAGCGTTCGCGGGCATCGCGTCGGCGGGCGCGGTCGCCTCCGGCGGCGGCGGTGTCGTCGTCGGCGTCTGAGGGCGACGCTGCTGATTGCCGCGACGCGGCGGCGGCTGCTGCTGCTGCGCGCTCGCGGGAGCGACGCCGAGCGACGCCGCGAGCGTCGCGACTGTGGCTAAGAGTGCAAGTATTTTTTTCATCGTTTTCTACTCTCCAGTAAAAAGTCTGGAGTCCGGAGTCTGGAGTCTGAAGTTAATAGGTAGTCAATTCTTTGACTCCAAGACTCCAGACTCTCGACTCCAGACTTCTATGCTCCCGGACGCGTCCCCGTAAACGCTGCCGCGCCTTGCGCGGAGGTGGCGCTGCCCGTCATCGAGTTGCCTGTGGCTGTGCCCGCGAAGGTCACTTCCATTGATTGACCCTGAATGCTGACGACGACGGTGAAGTGGAAGCCGTCCGCGCCGACCGAGCCGTTCGCGATTTCGGACGAGCCAAGCGCGCTCTGCAACGTGCCCGACAGGCGGTTGCCATCCTGTTTGAGCGTGAGCGTCGCCGGAAGGTTCTGTCCCTGGAGGTCAATCGCCAGCGTCCACGTGCCCGACAAGTCCGCAGCCGTGGTCTGCGCGGGCGCGGGTGTTGCGCCTTCGCCCGGCGGACGACGCCCGCCGCCGCTAGCCCCGCCACCGCCCGGCGTGAAGCCTTCCGGTCGCGCGCCCGTGAACGTGCCCGAGCCGCCGCTGCCGCCGGTTAACTGCACGCTCCCGCGCATCTCCGAGCCCGTCGCTGTGCCGTTGAAGGTGGCTTCGGTCGTCTGCCCTGCGAGCGAGATGGGCGCGGTGAATTTGAACTCGCCAGCCGTGCTGACCGAGCCGTTCGCGATCTGCGCCGTGCCGAGGTCGCCCTGCATGCTGCCGCTCAGGCGCTCGCCCTCTTGACGAAGCGTGAGCGTCACGCTCTTGTCGGTCTGACCCTGCGGCATCGTGACCTTCAACGTCCACGGACCCGAGACACCCGCCGCGCCGCCAGTGCCCGCAGGTGCGGCTGGTTTCAGATCGACGGGGCGACCGTCTATGAAGACGTGCGTGATGCGGCGGTTGCGGTCGAAGATGTCGCCGCGCGTCACTGTCAAATTCGCGATCTTGCCGACCTCGATGGTGCCGACCTGAGAGTCCACGCCGAACAACTCGGCGGGTCGGATCGTCATCGCGCGCAAGGCTTCGTCTTTCGAGAGTCCGCCTTCGACGGCGCGAGTCACGTTCAAAAGAAAATCACCGACGTTGGCGAGCCCGCCCGACTGGAAGGCGATGCGCACGCCCGCCGCGACGAGGCGACCGGGGTTCTTCGGCGCTTCCACACGCTGTCGCAGGACGCGCACCGGATCGGGGTCGGCGTCGGGCGCGGGCGCGGTCGTGCGGCGCGGGAAGTTCAGAGAGACGAGCACGGGAACTTTCGCCGCCGCGAGCCTGTCCGCCACCTTCCACGCTTCGAGCCCGCCGGAGATCATGGCTTTCAACTTGAACTCGTCCGCCATGTCGAGCGCGCGCTCGATCTCGCGCTGGCTGTCGGCGGTGAAGACGACCGGCATGTCGCGCGCGAGCACGGGCTGGAGCGCGGCGAGCGACTTATCCAACTCTGGGCGGCGCATCCCGCGCGGGTTGCGTTCGTACATCTGATTGATCTCGTGGTAGCGCTGCGCGTCTAAAAACATCTGCCGCATCGCGGCGAAGACGCCGAGCAGAGAGCCTGGATAGCCGCCGTTGCGCAAGGGGGTGAAGCCGATGTGCAGCGCGACGGGCGAGCGCACGATCATCTCCTGCGGCGCGTCGCCCGCCAGATTGATGAAGGCGGACTGCCCGGCGAAGATGCCCTCGCGCGGCGCTGTGAGCGCTGACGTGATCCCGGCGTTGCGCTCGTTATCGATCTGATCGCCGCCCGGACGAAGGAATTCGTCGGCGCGCACTTCCGGTTGCAGACCGACGGGCTGCGTCGAGTTGAGCGCGGCGATGGAAGGCGCGTTCTGCTGCTGCGTGACGACGATACCGCCGCCACCGCGCCCGCCGCCCTGCGGGGTTGCGCCCGCGGGCAAGCCGAGCGTCGTGTTGGCATCGATCAAACCGGGATAGACCGAAAGCCCCGCGCCGTCTATGACGCGCGCGTCCGGCGGAGTCGCAACATTCGCGCCGACGGCGGCAATCAAGCCGTTCCTGATGACGACCGTGCCGCGCGCGATTTCAGCCCCTGAGACGGGGACGATGCGCGCGTTCGTGATGGCGTAGGTGTCTATCGCTGCGGGGCGCTGCGGATTCGGGTTTTGCGCGCGCGCTCTCTGCTCGGCGAAGGGCGCAAGCGCCAGAGCGACAGCGAAGGAGAGGTTGACGGCGGCGCGAAGCCGCTTCCGTGTTTTGAGCATAGTCATAAGAAGACCTTCCGAGGCGGTGTCGGGGAGAGCGAAAGCGTGCGCGAGAGCGAGCCGCGCCGCAAGAGTCTCCCCATAGTTCGGAGCGCGAAAATTTTTAAACTGTCGAAAAGAGGGAAGCCGAACACCCGGCAGCGGACGAGCTTCTCCATGGAGGCTGGAAGCGCGCGCCGCACGGCTTAAGACGGTTGCCGGATGCACGGATGTTTACGCGAGGCGGCATTGTAAGGTTTCTCGCACGCGCCCGCAACGAAAAGTTTGACGGCGCGCGTAAAAAGAGTCGGAGCGCGGGTCTTGTGTTGAAGACCCGCGCGCCGACTCTCATTAACCCCCCGGCTTGCTCGTTACCCAGCACCCACTTGATCGTTACTTGTGATTAGCGTTATGCGTGTTGGCGTTGCCCGCGTTCGTGTTGCCCGCCGCCGCGACTTTGAGCTGATTGGTCACGCTCTTCTTGCCGTCGATGCCGTTGGCGACTTTGACCGCGGCGTCCACCTCAGCCTTACTCGGCTGTGTGCCGCGCAGGGTGATGACGCCGTTGTTCACGTCAACGTTGATGTCAGTAGCCGTGACATTATCGGCGGTTGCCAGCGCGCCCTTCGTCTTGACCCAGAGCCAGCCGTCTTCGAGACCCTGACCGATGGATTCGCCCTTCGCCTTCGCCTCGCGACTGTAACGCTCCTTGTCCTTCTCGTACTCTTCCTTCGTGATCCGGGCGTTGTAGTTGCCGCCCGCGTTGGCGTTCGTGTTCGCGTTCATGTTCGCGTTGGCGTTCGTGTTCACCACCGCGCGGTTCGAGTTCGCCATGTTGGCGTTGCCGTTGTCGTTCGCCGTGTTGTCGCACGCGGCGGCGAGGGCGACGAAAGCCGCGCCGAGTAGGAATGCTGCGAGTCTCTTCATCTTTGTCTCTCCTATGGTTAAAAGTTGCCTCGACCGTCCTGCCGGGCGCGGCTTCAAGTCGCGGTCGCGTGCCAAGCGGCGACGCGCGACCACGAGCTTTTGCGCCCAGAACTAAGACATCGGGAAACAGAATGTTCCACCGGCTGCATTTTAATCATACGAGGAACAGCCGCTGTAAGGGTGTGTGCAACAACCGTGCCTGTGGCGGGCACGCGGCGGGGCGTGTGGGAAA
>JAVXVR010000094.1:0-7940 GCA_032230165.1 Acidobacteriota bacterium
CATCGAGCAGCGTTTGATGATAACGACGCAGCAGCGGCAACTCCATCGCCGCGCGCCGCTCAGGATACCAGAAGATCGTCATCATGAAAGCGAGATCGCGCGCGCCGATGTGCGGATGCCACAACTGCCAGTCAATGAGATAGACGCGCTCCACACGGGGCGCGCGCGGGAAGAGGAAGTTCCAGGTGTGCGCGTCGCCGTGCGTGAGCGTCAGTCCCTTCAAACTCTTCAAGCGCACCCACGGGCGAGGGAACGTACTGATCACGCGCTCGATCATCTGTCGTCGCGCGGGCGAGAGCGCTTCACCCGCGACGTTTGCGAAGTCTGCGAAGCGCGCGGCGGTCGCGCGTGAAAGCTCCGCGACTCCAGCGTCGTCGAGCAAGCGACCGACGCCCGCACCGAGTTGCGTGTGCTCCCACCAGTGCGCGTGGAAGCGCGCGAGGCATTCGACCGCGCGCACACATTCGTCAAACGTCGGCGGGTATGGGACGGACGGATGACCGTGCGTCTCAGACAAATCTTCGAGCAGCAGATGCGTGCGTCCGGTCTCGCGCGAGAATGCGGCGTCGTAGCAGCGCGGCACGGGGACGTCAGGTGTGGCGGGCGCGATCCTTTCGTAGAAGACGATCTCTTCGGGCGGCTCTGTGCGCGGAGCGTCGGGCGTGGTCTTCGGGTTCGAGATTTTCAGGAACAGGCGCGCGGGCGCGCGAGGCTCGGCGTCGCTTGAGTATTCGACGCGGAGGTGCGAGACGACGGAGACGAATAGCGTGCGCGACGAAGAGACGGAGACGCGCGTCACGTGCCCGCGCGTGAGAAAACCTTTGCGGCGCAGTGTCTCGGTCAGCCACTCGGGCGTGATCTCGGCGGCGTCGGTGATAACTTCGTGCATGTGTTCTGCGGCAAGCATCGTCGTGACAAGCGCCGCTGTCATGTCTAACGCCATGCGCGATGCCGTTGTTCGGTATCAGGGCGACGTTAGCCGAAGATGCTGCGCCAGCCGCGGTCGAGCGCCGAGCCGAAGAGGAAGGTTGTGATCGAGGGCGACTCGTGCGAGCGGTCGTAGCCAACAAGCTCGACGTAGGCGCGACCCTGCGTCTCCGCGTCGCCGTGTGCGCCTTGAACCGCGCACGCGCCTTCCCAGTAGACGATCATCGTTGTGCCACGCGTGTCGAGTTCCTGATCTTTGATGATGGGCGTGATCGAGACATCTACGGCGAAGCGCGGGACACGCAAGCGCCAGCCGCTCGGATACGTCGCTTCCGTGCGTGGACTCTTCCAGTGCGCGGTCGCTTCGAGCTGGAAGTCTTCGCGCGCGAGGTGCGTCGCCTTGCCGTCCCTGTCAACGAACGTGCCGCTCGAAAAGGGCGAGGGGCGGTGCTTTGAGTCGCGCAGGTGATAGACCATCAACTCTGCGCCCGTCGAGAGTTGAATGCTGAACCAGTCCCAGCCCTTTTGATTCTCAGTCGTGCGCCACGTGCCAAACTCCCGATCCATCCATGCCGCGCCGTCGAAGCGCTCCGTCGCGCCGTGCCACGTGATGCTGCCTTCGGCTGTCATGCGCGTGTAAGAAAAATAGCGCGAAGCCTCGCCCGCGTCTTTGAAGCTGACGCCGCGCCCTTCTCGACCGTTGAGCGCGGGCGGCTTGGCGGGCTTCAAAGTCGCCTCGAAGATGAGATCGTCGCCTAGCGTGGCGCGCAGCAGGTGAAGCCCGTCCGACTCACGCACCGTCCAGTCGCCGAGCCGTAGAAAGTAGCGTCGCTCGCTCGCCGCCGCCGCCACATCGAACGCGCCGTTCGCGCTCTTGCGGTGCGCGTAGCGAAAACGCTGGCGCGATTCGTCTGTTAAGGCGAAGTGCGCGAGGTAGAGCGGGTTCGCGATGAGGCGCAAGGGAACAACCCCGAAGCGGTCGAGATCAGTCCGGCGTTTGAAAAAAACTAACTCGAAGCCGAAGCGACGACCCCGCTCGGTCTCCATGTGACCCGTGTAGTACCACCACTCTGTCTGCGCGTTTCTGTGCGCGTAGAGATCGCGCGGGAGTTCGACCCCGGCGTGCTCCGTGCCGTCGCGCAGCGTGGAAGCCTTGCCGACGAGCGCGTCGGCGATCTGGTTGAAGACGCTCGAAGCGAGTTGTTCGAGCGGCTCGATGAAATTAGTGCTCATCCGTTTGGAAAACCCCTTGAAGCGATCTGTAAGGAAGAGTCTGCACGTCCGGGGTGACGAAAGTGTGTGCCTTTTGCAAAGTGAAGTTTACAGAAGAGGGGAGGAGTTCTCACGCAAAGACGCAAAGGCGCGAAGGAACAATGCGCAGAGTTGACTTAGCATCGCATCTCCGTCTTCGCGCCTTTGCGCCTCCAGCGTGAGTCAAATTCTTTCGCCCGCCTCGCGCGGTTCGACCAGGATCGTGCGAAAGCTGGCGAGGCGCACCAAGCCCGGCGCGGCTCCCTTCATCTTCGAGACGAACTTGCGCCGCGTGTGATGAACCGCGACCTTCGCGTCGTGCTTCGCCTGACTGAAATAGGCGGCGAGCTGCGCGGCTTCGATGAGCGTGCGGTGCGGAATCTCTTCATCGCGCGAATGTGCGCGCACCACGACGTGCGAGCCGGGGTAGTCCGCAGCGTGCAGCCAGAGATCGTGCGAGCGCGCCACCTTGAAGGTGAGCTGATCGTTATCGTGCGCCGCGCGCCCGACGAGAATTTCGTAGCCGTCTGAGGAGCGGTAGCGACGCAAGCCCGTCGCCTGCTCGACCGCGCTCTTCTTTTTCGACTTCGCCCCGCGCGGCTCTTCATGCGTCGAGTCGCGTTGTTGCTGCCGTCGCTTCACGCGCGGCTCGGACGACTCGAATGCGGCGAGCGCGTCAACGTCCCGCCCCGACACGATCCGTTCAAGCTCGTCGCGCCGCGCTTCGAGCGACGCAAGCTCCGCGCGCAAAGTTTCGCGTCGGCGCGCGATCTCCCCGGCGGCGCGCTTGGCGCGCGTGTAGCGCGCGAAGCGGCGCGCGGCTTCCTCCTGAAGCGTCGCGTGCTCGTCGATCTCAAGCTCGACCGTAGGCGCGTCTTCCGCGAAGTAGTCGGTGAGTCGCACGCGCGAGCCCTCTCGCACGGCGGTCGAAAGATTGGCGAGGAGCAGATCGCCCGCGCGCTTGTGTTCGGCGGCGTCGCCGTGCGCTTCCGCGTCGCGCGCGAGGTTGCGTTCGAGCTTGCGCCGCCGCTCGATCTCCTGACGCAGACGCGCGCGCAAGCGAGCCACCCGCGCGTCGAACTCATGCGTGGCTTCGAGGCGGCGATAATGCTCCTCAACCGCAGCGGAGAGTGACGGAAATGAGCCACGAGAGGTTGATGAGGACGTGCCGCGCGAGGCTAACGCGAACAAGTCGCGCGAGAGCATCGCTGTCTCTGCATCGGCGTGAGCGGCGTCCGCTTGTTTGTCTTCTGGTTCGTCGGTTGCGCGTCCGTCGCGCGTGCGCTCGGCGGCGTTGCGGGGCGGCGGCTGGTATGCCTCGCCGATCTGTTGACCCGCGCCGCGCGGCGGGCGCAGCGTGTCGAGGACGCGACCATCGGCGTCGAGGAGCAGCAGGTTCGACGAGCGACCCGTGAGCTGCGCGACGAGCTGGTAGGCGCGCGCCGCGCCGCCCGCGTCCGTTGAGTCGAACGCGAAGCGCACAACACGCTCGCCCGCATCCTTCGTCAACGCGCGCAGCCGTGCACCGCCGACGTGTTTGCGCAGCGTCGCGACGAAGTTCGAGGGCGGGAGGGACTGTTTCTCAAGCTCGCGAAGCTTGCGCGCCGTCAGATGCAGGCGCGGCAGTCCGGGATCGACGGAGACGAAGAGCGTGCGACTCTCGCCGGGGCGGAAGTCCAACGCAAGCGCGGCGCGCGCAAGTTGCCACACCTTGCCGAGCGTGCGCCCGCCGAGTTCCGTCGCAAGCTCTTCAACCATCGCGGCGAGAAGTTGGTCGTTCATTGAAAAGCTGTCAGTTGTCCGTTGTCAGTCGTCAGTGGTCAGTCGTTCGTTGTCAGTTGTTCATCCTCGGCGATTTGCGCGACGCGCGATAAAGATAGGATGTCGTCAGCGAAAAGAAAACAACGGACAACTAACCACTGACGACTGACCAAAAAAAAGCTCCGCGCGGCTGACGCGGAGCCCGAAAAATTTTCGCTTAAGCGGCGCGCGCTTATTCGGCGCGGACGACGTTTGTTCTCGAAAGGCGGTCGTGCGCGGCGCGACCTTCGGAGCCGAAGAGAGCGGGCAGCAGCCCGATGCCGAGCGTGGCGAGCGAGAGCATGTAAAAGAGCGCGCGCCGCGCGCACTGACCCGCCGAAGGGATGAGCCCGCTACTTTCGTCCACGGCGCGCAGCGAGACGAGCGCCATGCCCCAAGTGCGCCCGGTGAGGGCGACCGAGGCGGTCAGATAGACGAACATGATGACGAGGATGATTCCTGCAAGTGAGGCGGCAACGCGCGGGTCGTGCCAGTTGCCGTTCGTCAATTCGATGATCGCCGCGAACGGCGACGCGGCGAAGGCGACGACGACGAGATCGATCATGCCGCCCGCGACGCGACGCGGGACGGATGCCACGTTCCTCGTCTTCTCGACCGGAGCAGGCACGGGCGGGAGCACGTCGGCTTCGAGTCGCGCGAGCAGCGCGTCGTCAGCCACTTCGTTGAGGTGTCGGCGCGGGCGCGGTCGGCTAAGCGCCTCTTTGATGAGCGTGTCCGCTCCTGTACCCGATGGCGCGGGCGGTGGCACGACGACGAGGTTGGTCGTCCGCACAGGCTCAGGCTTCTCGAAATTCTCAGCGGCTGCTTCGTCACTCGTCGCCATCAGCGAGTCGTCCGCCGCAGCTTGTCCGTCTCCGGTGTGCGCGGTGCGCGGCTGCGTGTGATAGCCCTCTTCGTTCGGGCGCGCGACCGCCGCCGCCGTCGCCGCGCCGCCGCCGCGCGCGGACTGCCGCGACGTGGTTGGCGACTGTTGTTGCTGGCGCGCTCGCTCGATGCGTTCGAGCGCCTTGGTGACGATGGGATTTTGCTCTGGAGCGTCCGGCGTCGGGACGAGTCCGAGCGGCGGCGCGGCAGCCTCGCGCGCGTCCTCGATCGGATGCCCGGCGTGGCTCACGTGCGGCGTATCTTCCGTCTCGCCCGCGGCTTCGAGGGCGCGTCGCTGCTGAATCTCTCTGACGCGCTCGCTCAAATCTTTACGCCACTGCGGACGATTCACGCGACCCGCGACGGGAAACTCGATGAGCGTCGAGGTCGCGCCCGCAAGTGGTGCGGAGGCAACGACCGGGTCGGTCGCGGCGTCGGAAGTCGCCGTCTCGTGGCAAGTCGAAGTGTTCATAAAGCTCTCTTCGGCGGACGAGTATGCAGTTTCGTCGGGGGCGGCGAGAGGGACTTGGCAGGTCGGACAGTCTTCCATTGAACTGTCGTAAACCGCAAGGCACGCCGCACACCGCATGACAGTCGAAGGCTCCATCTAAAATCTCAAAATTTGATCTTGGGGAAGACAGAGGCGCTGCCGATAAACCCAAGCCCATTGCGGAGTCGCGGCGGATGCTATCAGAGGTTACTTTAACTCGTCAACCAGAAAATATACTAGCCACTGTATTTGGTCAGGCGGGAGATACAAGATGGAGGAAGGCAAAAGTAGAAAGGTAAAAGGCAAAAGTGAGAACGAGTCTCCTCCCTTTTGCCTTTTGCCTTTCTACTTTTGCCTTGTATTAAAGCGGTTGGCGTCCGGCGTAGCCCGCTTCCGTGTCGTGCCACCATTCGATCTGATCGCCCTCGCCGAGTTCCCAGCAGAGCAGCACGACGCGCCCCTCACGCATAGCGGGGAAGTCTATCAGACCGCGCGCATAGTCTTTGATCTGCACGCCCAGAGTCTCCAACTCGCCCGTGCTCTCGACGAGAGCGGTGAGCGCGCGCACGTAAGCCGCGCCCTCCGGCATGAAGCCGCCACCCGATGCCGATGCGCCTTCGGCGGCGCGCTGCGAAGACTCACGCCGCGAGGCGACGAAGGCGTGTGCGCGCGCGATCTGCGCGACGATCCGCCGCACGGTCGGCAGCAGCGCGTTCGCTTCTTCGACGCTGAAAAGCTTCATGTCTTTCGGCGTGACAAGTAAAGCGTGACAGGTGACAGGAAAAACAGGAACAAGGATTTTTCCTGTCACCTGTCACGGTTTACCGTTGACGGCTTTAACGTTCATCCGTGACGCGGATGAGGTCTTCCTGGGGCTCGTGCGTGATGGGGGATTCGTCTTCGAGCACGGCGGCGAGTGGGGCGTCGCTGATTGCCGGAGCTTCGGCGGAGAGGTCGCCGCCGTTGGGCTGCGGCGGTTGCTCCGCCGTGCGTGCGTGGTTGATTGTGCCCGCCTCGTCGTGCGCGTGATTATCGTAGTAGCGGTGCGCGTGCGAGGTTTCTTTGCGAACCTTTTCGGCGATCTCGCCGAGGTCTATGAAGTAGTCCGCCACGTCTATGAGCTTGGGCGCGGTATTCGAGCGGAAGCCCGCCACCTCGACGCGGCAGCCCTTGTAGGCGACGGCGTTGACGGCATAGACGAAATCCTCGTCGCCGGAGACTAAGACGGCAGTGTCGTAGCGACCGGCGAGAGAGAGCATATCCACGGCGATCTCAACGTCGAGGTTCGCCTTGCGCGTGCCATCGTAGAAGGTCTTCAGCTCTTTGTGGATGACGCGGAAGCCGTTGCGGCGCATCCAGAGAAGAAAGCCCTGCTGCCGCTCTGCGCCCACGTCCACGCCCGTGTAGAAGAAGGCGCGCAGGAGTCGCCCGTCTCCGAGCAGCACGCGCAGGAGCTTGTTGTAATGAATGTCTATGTTGTGGTAACGCGCCGCGTGAAAGAGATTGTTGCCGTCTATGAAGACGGCGACGCGCCCCCTGTAGCCGAAAAGCCACGAGAGATTATTCGTCGGATCAAAGTGTTGCATACAAAGAGCCGCTCCGTATCCTGAATTGTTAAAGTCGGTAGTCGCATAACCTTAAAGTTCTCTTAGGATGCCGCCGCCGGGCGCGCCGGGTCAAGTCGCGGCGCAGGTTATTTCAGGGGCGCGCTCGCACGCGTCGCCGCGATTGTCTCGCCCGTCACGGCGTCCACGTAGACGAGCACGTCACCCGCCGCGCCGACTGCGGTCTCCCACGCGAGGCGCAGCTCCAGCGTGTTTGGATCGGCGGCGCGCGCGAGCGGATAGACGACCAACTCGCGCACGTTGACCGGATCGCCTGCGGCGACGGTGTAAGTCTCAGCCGCGCCCGCGCCCGGATTGAGGATGACCGTGCGACCCACGAGCTTCGAGGCGACCTGTTCCGCAGGGATGGCGCGCGTGCGCGCGGCGGCGAGGGCGCGGCTGAGGCGCTCCGTGTCGGGGATCGCCGTGCTTGAGAGCGCGACGACTGAGCGGTCGGGCGCGAAGCGAATTTCGACGCGTCCGTAACCGCCGCGCAGCGGGAACGGAAAAGGCTTCTGCTGGTAGAGCGCGACGCGTGTGCCCGCCTCGTCGCGAATTTCGACGAGCGAGAGGTCTTCGAGCGTGACGCCGAGCAGATCGCGCGCGCCCGTGATGAAGCGTCGGAGCGATTCGCGCGTCGCCTCGCCCGCGCTCTCCTTGTCGCCGTCCTTAATCTCGACGAGCGGCAGGCGCAAAACGCTTGGCATGGTCGCGGGCAGCGCGCGCAAGGTCGCGGTGATGGGCTGAAGCTCCGGCGCGGGCGGGGTCGCACTGATCCCTGCGTCGTGCGCGAGCGTCGTCCAACTGCCGAGCGCGCGCTCGCGCCGGTTGTTGTCGGCGGCGAGCGTGACGGGGTAGGGCGGCTCGTCCGCGCGCGGACGCGTGGGGTCGGGGCTGCGCGAGTCGGCGGCGCACGCCGCAGAGAAGAGCCACGCCAGCGCGAGCGCGCAGATGAGAAGGACGACGCGCGTCGTGTGCGACCG
>JAVXVR010000466.1:0-7882 GCA_032230165.1 Acidobacteriota bacterium
TGCTCTCAATGCTGAGCGCGTTAGTAACTCGCGTTAATGACGATTTGACTTCATAATGCTGCGGTACTTTGACAGTAAACATCTTTATGAAGAAGCCGAGCCCTTTGCGCGCGCTGCCTTCGGTTGACGAGGTGCTGCGCGCCGCCGAAGCCGACTCCCTGCGCGGGCGCGCGAGCCACACACGTCTGACCAAACTCGCGCGCGCCGTGACGGACGAATTGCGCGCCGAGCTGCGCATCCGCGCCGACGAGCCGTCAACCTCGAACGGAGAGTATTCCCGCGAGTCTCTACTGGCGGAAGCGCTCAAACGTCTCTCCCTCTCGGTCGAGCGTGACGAGGCGGCGGGCGTGCGCCGCGCGATCAACGCGACGGGTGTCGTCCTGCACACGAACCTCGGGCGCGCGCCACTTTCCGAAGCCGCGCGCCGCGCCGTCGCTAGTGAAGCCGCGGGCTACTGCACGCTCGAATACGATCTCGCGTCGGGCGCGCGCGGTCGGCGCGGGGCGCGTGCCGAATCGCTGCTCGCGGAGCTGACCGGCGCGGAGGACGCGCTCGTCGTCAACAACTGCGCGGCGGCGGCTCTGCTCGTTTTGACCGCGCTGGCGCGCGGCGGCGAGATAATCATCTCGCGCGGCGAGTTGGTCGAGATCGGCGGCGACTTCCGCGTGCCCGAAGTGATGGCGCAGTCCGGCGCGTTGATGGTCGAAGTCGGTACGACGAACCGGACGAAGCTCTCGGACTACGAGCGCGCAATTAACGACGCCACGCGCGTGATCATGCGCGTGCATCCGTCGAACTATCGCATCGTCGGCTTCACCTCAACGCCCGCCCTTTCTGAACTCGCCGCGCTCGCGCACGAGCACGCTCTGCCGCTCTACGAAGACGCGGGATCGGGCGCGCTCGCCGATCTCAGTCCTCAAGGGTTGAGCGGCGAGCCTGTCATCTCCGAATCGATCAGAGACGGCGCTAGCGTCGTCACCTTCAGCGGCGACAAGCTGCTCGGCGCGGCGCAGGCTGGCTGCATCGTCGGGCGGCGCGAGTTGGTCGAGGCGTGCCGCGCACACCCGCTCTACCGTGCGCTGCGCGCCGACAAGCTCGCCCTCGCCGCCCTCGAAGCCACGCTCGACTCTTACCGACGCGGCACACACCTCACGGAAGTCCCCGCGCTGCGGATGCTCGCCGCCGCGCGGGCAGAGATTGAGCGGCGCGCACGCGCCTTCGTCCGTCGCGCGCGCCGCGACTCTGTCGGGCTGTCGTTTGAAATCGTCCCCGGTCAGTCGGCAATCGGAGGCGGCTCGGCTCCGACGACGCACCCGCCGACCGCCCTCGTCGCGCTCACGCACGCGCGCCTCCCAGCCTCCGCGCTCGAAGCGCGATTGCGCCAGTCTCGCCCGCCCGTCGTCGCGCGCATCCTCGAAGACCGCGTCGTGCTCGACCTAAGGACGGTCGCCACTGAAGAAGAGCCGGAACTGCTCGAAGCCCTCGCCGCGATTTAATCGTTGTCGAAAGCGCGGCGAGGAGATTTAACTTGCCACGGGCACGAGTCAATCGGTTATACTGAACTCGTGCCGCGCCTGCGGCTGAATTCTGAACAACAAGCCTTCCCGCCTCCTCCCCGACTTTGAAGCCTTCAAACAAACAGATCGCCGTTAAGCTGCTCTACGTCTGCGTCGCACTCTTCGTGCTCGCGGCGCTCGTGTTGCAGGTCTTGGGCAACCTGGGGCGACTTCCGGCGACGCTCCCGCTTGCGCTCCCGACGTTCATCTCGGTCGCGGCGCTCATCGTCGCGCTCGGCGTTTTCATGCGCCGACTCTGGGTCATCGACCGCCTGCTCGCACGCGAGATGCCGCAGCGCGCGCCCTCGATCTTCCCTGACCACCCCCTCCACGAAATCATGCGGCTGTACGAGGCGGAGACGGAACGCGCCGTCAAAATCTCCAGTCTCTCGCACGAGCTACGCACGCCGCTCACCAGCATCAACGGCTTCTCCGAGCTGCTCATGCAGGACGACACGGTCTCGGGCGAAGCGCGCGAGTTCGCCACCCTCATCCACAGCGAGGCGCAGCGGCTCACCTCGATGGTCAACACCGTGCTCACAGAGGCGCAGCTCGCCGCCGACATCACTACTAGTGACGAGTGAGAGGTGACAAGCAAGACAGACTCTCGGACTTGCTTGTTACCCGTCACTTGCCATTAGATTTTGTTGATCGTGCCTCTGCAAGCAGCCGACTTGCAGCGGCACTTTTTTTTGTCGGAGTGGAGTGTGTATTCGTAGTCGAGCGTGAGTTCTTCGCCGGGGCGGATGTCGCGCAGCGCCATGAAGAGGATATGACCGCGCGTGATCCTCATGTAGCAGTTGGGCTCGCAGCAGTGGTTGATGTAGTGCGTGCCGTTGCCGCCGCGGCTGCCGTCGAGACTCCAACGACCGTCCACGGCGCAGATGCGCAAGATGCGGCGGCGACGCGCGCGCCGTTCAGCCTCACGCGTCGAGATGCGCTCGCCCGCGTACTCGGCGATCTTGCGCCCCTTCGTGAAGGAGCGGGTCGCGAAACAACCCTTGCCGTTGATGGGCGAGTCTTTGACGGTGAGACCGGGGGCGAGTTTCACAAGAAGCATTCAGCATTCAGCACTCAGCCAGACAGCCTTTGGTTCGGCTGAATGCTGAGTGCTGAGTGCTATTTGAGTCGAAAACTGCGCGCGATGGCGTCGGTCTGAGAGCGCAGGCGCAGGAGCGTGTCCTTCGAGCCGGTGAAGTGGAGGACGTAGATCGTGCGCGGCTCGGCTTGCAGGTAATAGATGACGCCGACCATGGGTTTGCCGCCGCCCGTGAACTCGTAGGACGCGGCAATGCCTTTGAGGCGACCCGGAAAGTTGTCCTGCTTGCCCTCGACGTAGCCATGCTGGAAGCGCAGCTTGTTGTCCTGATCGCGCCGCGCCAGATCGGCTGGCGACGTGCCCTCTTCGACGACCTCCTTGCGGATGCGCAAAAGCCCGTCCGAGCGGTCGCCGTAGATGAAATCGATGTGCTCGTGCTCGCTGTCGGCGCGCGCCACGGCGCGCCAGGTTGCGTTGGGCAAATCCAGCACGTAGTCGAGCTTATCAGAGGTGTAGGTCTGCGCCTCCTGCGCCCGCACGGCGGGTGCGGCGAAGGCGAAGGCGAGTGCTGCAAGTATGATCAGGCGTCGCATAGTTGCTTCTTTTTACTCCTTAGTCCCGCCACTGTCTGGCTCATCCGGTTTGGCGCGGCGGGACTGCCACAGGTCAGACGTTTAAGATGCGCCCCCGCGGGCGTCCTGTTGCCCCAGCTTCACGGCGCGGCGCGCGCGATCGCCTCGCGCTGGGCGGCGAAAAGCCGTTCAAGCCCAAGACTGGCGAGCGCGAGCAGCGCGTCCATCTCTTCGCGCGAGAACGCCTCGCCTTCGGCAGTCCCCTGCAACTCGACGAACCGCCCGTCGCCCATGCAGACGACGTTCATGTCCACCCCCGCGCGCGAGTCCTCGTCGTACTTGAGATCGAGCAGCGGCGAGCCCTCGACGATGCCGACGCTCACCGCCGCGACTTCGCCCTTGATGGGCGACGCGCTGATTGCGCCCGCGCGCTGCAAGCGTCGGCACGCGATGGCTGTGGCGACGTAAGCGCCTGTAATTGAGGCGGTGCGCGTGCCGCCGTCGGCTTGGAGCACGTCGCAGTCTATCGCAAGGGTGCGCTCGCCGAGGCGCGAGAGGTCGCAGACGGCGCGCAGAGAGCGACCGATGAGTCGCTGAATCTCGTGCGTGCGTCCCGAAGCCCCGCCGCGCTCCGACTCGCGACGCGTGCGCTGCTGCGTGGCGCGCGGGAGCATGGCGTACTCGGCGGTGAGCCAGCCCTTGCCTGTGTTGCGGCGGAAGCGCGGCACGGATTCGTCGAGCGTCGCCGTGCAGATGACGCGCGTCTGTCCCATCTCGATGAGCGCGGAGCCTTCGGCGTAGGGCATGAAGTCGGTCGTGATGCGCAAGGGGCGCAACTCGTCCGGTTGTCTGCCGTCCGTGCGCGTGAAGTTTCGATTAGCTGACAATGGTTCGCTCCGCAACGGGAAGTTTATCCTGCCCCCACACTTCGACGGCTTCGAGGACGGAAGGCGCGCTGCCCAAAAATCTCTCCGCGACGCGCGCGAAACGATCCGCTGCGTCCGTCACGTAGAAGTGGTCGAGGTCGTCGCACAGGCGACGCGCGTGCGCGCGCTCGGCGAAAAGCCTGCCCGTCGGGGTGTCGGTCGCGCGCCGCAGTTTTTTTCTTTCGAGCAACTCTTCGACGACTTCGGCGGTCGCTTCGCCCGAATCGATTAGTTCGACCCCTGCGCCGACCGTCTCCTGAATCACGCGCCGCAGGATCGGGTAGTGCGTGCAGCCGAGCACGAGCGCGTCAACCGCGCCGCCCCGAAACTCTTCGAGATACTGCGACGCGACGGAGCGCGCCACATCCGACTCCGCCCAGCCCTCTTCGGCGAGCGCGACGAAGAGCGGGCACGCGCGTTCGATGACTTCCGCCTGCGGCGCGAGCCTTTCGATCTCGCGCCGGTACGCGCCGCTCTGCACGGTCGCCTCGGTCGCGATGACGCCGACCCTCGCGCCCTGCGATCTCTCGACAACCGCGCGCGCGCCCGGCTCGATCACGCCGACGACCGGCACATCCACCCCCGCGCGAATCACCGGCAGCGCGAGCGCCGAAGCCGTGTTGCACGCCACGACTAAAAGCTTGATCCCGCGCGCTTCGAGAAACCGCGCGTTCTCCAGAGCGTAACGCTCAACCGTCGCCAGAGACTTCGTCCCGTAAGGCACGCGCGCCGTGTCGCCGAGGTACACGAATCGCTCGTTCGGCAGGCGGTCGTGCAGCGCGCGGTACACGGTCAGACCGCCGACGCCGCTGTCAAAGATGCCGATGGGAAGGCTCGTGTTCAAGTTTGGTTGGGCGGGTTTCGCCGCAGACGAAAAGAGCGGTCAAACGTCTGCGATGTTATCACACCGCCCGTCCGTTTGACCGCTCTCGGTTCGTGACCCGAAATGGAGGTGCCGAGAGTCGAACTCGGGTCCAAAGGTCGCGCCCGTCGGAATCTACATGCTTAGACGCTTCTCTGTTGCCTGTCTCTCTCAGGCGCGTTCGCCGTCCACGGGTAAGTGAAACGTCGAAGACCCCGCAGTCGGCTAGCCCGGTTTATCTCGCCCACCATCCCCGGACACAGATGGCGAGCCAGCTCAACTGCGTGACATCTCGCTCCGCGCGCTTGAGCAACTTGCGGTGAGACGCTCACTGGTTAAGGTTAATTAAGCAGCGAGAGCCAATTCATTAGAGTTGGCAATTGTGTTTCTCAAAGCTTTTTAACGAGCCGCTTAGAGTAAGCCCGACATGCATCCGTCCGAACGTCAAGACCCCTGTCGAGACCTTTCACCCCCGAACTCTATCAATACTAACACGTGACAGGTAAACCGTGACAGGTGACAGGTCGAACCTATTTCTTCCTTGTCGCCTATCACTTGTCACGGTTGACAGTCTTTAGACGTTCGCGCCAGCCTTTCGGTTGCGTTATAATCCGGGAAGTCGGCTGTCTCCCCGTGCCGTCAACGCCATATTTCGTCCCTCGGCGTGCCGTTCAACTTGAGAAGGATCGTCTGTCATGGCAGCTAAAAACCCGCTCGCGACCGCGCGCCGCGCCAAAACGAACATGCCGCGCCGCCGTTCCCCGATTCGACGCTTCTGGCTCCCCGCCGTGCTCCTGCTCGCGCTCGCCGCGGGGGGCTTAACGGGCATTGTCGTCGCCTACGAGTTGAACTACTCGAAAGCGGCGTCGGAGGTCGCCGCGCTTGCGACCTACCAGCCGAGTCAGGTGACGCGTGTCTATGCCGACGACGGGAAGACCGTCATCGGCGAGTTCGCTCTGGAGCGGCGCATCCCGCTGCGCTACGACGAGATTCCGCCCGTGCTGAAGAACGCCATCCTCGCCGTCGAGGACGCGCGCTTCTTCAATCACAACGGCATCGACCCGGTGCGTATCATGGGCGCGGCGTGGAAGAACATCACCGAAGACAAACGCGAGGGCGGCTCGACTCTGACGCAGCAGCTCGCCAAGAATCTCTTCCTCACGCGCGAGCAGACCTACACGCGCAAGTTCAACGAATGGCTCATCGCGCTCCAGATCGAACGCTACTACACGAAGCAGCAGATCATGGAGATGTACGTCAACCACATCTTCCTCGGCGCACGTGCCTACGGCTTCGAGGCGGCGGCGCAAATCTACTTCAACAAGCACGCCAAAGACCTCACGCTCGAAGAGGCGGCGCTCCTCGCCGGCATCCCGCGCTCGACGTCGAAATACTCGCCGACCGTGAACATGAACGCGGCGAAGGAGCGGCGCGATCTCGTCCTCGATCTGATGGCGAAGAATAATTTCGTCTCGCAAGCCGAGGCTGACGCGGCGAAGGCTCGACCATTGAAGATCGCCGACACAGCTTGGTATCCGCCGCCCGCCGCATCGCACGCCTGGTTCGAGTACCCGGTCGAGGAAGTGCGCCAGTACGTCGAGGACAAGTACACGACGCGCGTCGCCTTTAGCGGTCTCTCGATCTACACGACCATCAACGCCGACGCGCAGAAGCGCGCCTACGAAGCCGTGCGCGCTGGCTTGCGCCGCTACGACCGCAGCCACACGGGCTGGCGCTCCGACTACAAGAACATCGGCGCGGAGGACGGCGACGCGAACAGCACCGCGACGCCGCAGCAACTTGCCAACTACGTCATGCCGGAGTGGTACGCCAACAACTTCGCGCCCGACACCTACGTGCGCGGTCTCGTCATGAGCGTTGACCGCGCACGGAATGAGGCGAAGGTGCGCTTCGGCGGCTTCAACGCCACGCTCACGTCGAAGGATATGGGCTGGTCGAACCGACAACCGCGCGACGAGTTCAAGCCGGGCGACTTGGTGGAGGTTCACATCCGTGAGGTCGATAAGGACAACCGCCGCCTCTCGGTCGAGCTTTCGCAGATTCCTTCGATTCAGGGCGCGCTCTACACGGTCAACGCGAAGACCGGCGAGGTGGTCGCGCTGATCGGCGGCTACGATTTCTACACCAACAAGTTCGACAACGCGTCGCAGGCTTACCGGCAGACCGGCTCGTGCTTCAAGCCCTTCATCTACACGGCGGCGATTGAGTGGGGCATGACGCCGGACACGGTGCTCTCAGGCGCGCCGATCAAGCGCGGCAACTGGCAGCCGCATAACTACGATGGCGCGACGAGTTGTGCCAACGTGCCGATGAAGATCGCGCTCGCACACTCGATGAACATTCCCGCCGTCCACACGCTCGACACCATCGGCATCCAGACCGGCGCGCAGATGGTTCGTCGCTTCGGCATCACCGTCCCGATGGCTCCGTATCTGCCCTCGGCGCTCGGCGCGACCGAAGTTCCGCTCGATCAGATGGTCTCCGCCTACTCGATGTTCCCGAACAAGGGCATCCGCGTGAAGAACCACTTCATCCGCCGCGTGCTCGACCGCGACGGCGCGCCGCTCGAAGAGTGGGAGCGGACGACTTACAAGGTGGTGAGCCAGTACGTCGCCCTGACGATGGTTGACATGATGCGCGGCGTCACCGCGCCGGGCGGCACTGCGCCGGCCGCGAGTTCCGTCGGCGTGCAAGTCGCGGGCAAGACCGGCACGGTCAACGATCACACGGACACTTGGTTCATCGGCTATACGCCCAGTTACGTCACCGGCGTCTGGCTCGGCTATCCCGACCGCAAGAAGAATCTGGGCAACGACATGACGGGCGGGCACGGCTCTTTGCCGATCTGGATCGAGTACATGAAGGAGTTCTTGAAGGACAAGCCGAAGGAGACGTTCGAGAAGGCT
>JAVXVR010000136.1:0-4062 GCA_032230165.1 Acidobacteriota bacterium
ACAAGTCGCTTTGAAAGCCCCTCCCTTTTGGGTATCATTCTGTCTCGCGAGAGCGTGCTGACGCGCTTCTCGTGCGGATTAAGGAGACGACTAGAAGTTGCACAGCGGGACTGAACGCGGCATCGACCTGGTCGCCCTCGGCGGCGGCACGGGTCTCTCGACGCTGCTCGCGGGCTTGAAGCGTCTCGTCGGCGACGACGGGCGCGCCGCGCCGTGGCTCGCGTCGCTCTCGGCTATCGTCACGGTCTCGGACGACGGCGGAAGTAGTGGTCGTTTGCGCGACGAGCTGCAAATCCTGCCGCCCGGCGACATACGCAACTGCATGGTGGCTCTTTCGGAAGACTCGACGCTCATCGCGCGCCTCTTCCGCTACCGCTTCCCCGGCGACGGACACCTCGGCGGGCACAGCTTCGGCAATCTCTTCCTCGCCGCGCTCACGGCTGTGACGGGCGACTTCGTCGAAGCCGTCCGCCTCTCGTCAGAAGTCCTCGCGAGCAAGGGGCGCATCTACCCCGCGACTCTTAACGACGTGCGTCTCGTCGCGGAACTCGAAGACGGCACACAGGTGCGTGGCGAGACGAACATCACCGCGTCGCGCTCCGCGATCCGCCGCCTCCGGCTCGAACCCGAACAATGTCTCCCGCTCCCCGAAGCGCTCGCCGCCCTGCGCTCGGCGGACGTGATCACGGTCGGACCCGGCTCACTCTACACGAGCATCCTGCCGAACCTTCTGGTCGCGCGCGTCGCTGAGTCAATCGGCGAGACGGACGCCGTCAAGATTTTCGTCTGCAACCTAATGACGCAGCCCGGCGAGACCGACGGCTACACGGCGCGCCGCCATCTGGAAGTCGTCAAACGGTATGCGCCCGAGATCGAGTTCGATTACGTGATCGTCAACAACCGCCCCATCACACCGGAGCAAGCCGACGCTTACGCCGCCGAGGGCGCGCAACAGATCGGGCTCACGGATCACCTGCTCGAACGCGAGTTCAGCGACGAGACGGAGATCGTGCGCACCGATCTGCTCGACGAGGGCGAGAAGGTGCGCCACAGCCCGGAGAAACTGGCGCGCGTCATCCTCGCCTGCTACGAGCGCGCGCGCGGCGGGCGCAGCCTCCACGCGCCCGCGGCGTTCGCCTAACCCAACGCGAAAGATATGGACGCACAGCCCCAACACACACAGCACGAGACAGACGCGCAGATACATTTGTCCGCGAGCCCGCAACCGTCGCTCGATGTGCTCATCCTCGCCGCGGGCTTAGGCACGCGGATGCGTTCGGGCACGGCGAAGGTCTTGCACAAGCTGGGCGGTCGCACGCTCATCGCGCACGTCTGCCGCACCGCCGCCGCGCTCGTCAAAGAGGGTCGCCCCGTCCACGTCGTCGTCGGTCATCAGGCTGAAGAGGTCAAGGCGTCGGTCGTCGCGGAGTTGGGCGAGCAGGGCGCGGTCTTCATCACGCAGACCGAGCAGCGCGGCACGGGCGACGCGGTGATGGCGGCGCGCGACGCGCTACAGGATTCCAGCTCGACGCTTCTCGTCCTCTCCGGCGACGTGCCGCTCGTGCGCGCCGAAACCCTCGGCGCGCTCTACCACCAGCACCGCACGCACCGCGGTCACGGCGCGGCGGCGACGCTGCTCGCCGTCCGCCTCGAAGACCCGACCGGCTACGGTCGCATCGTCCGCGACGCCGAAGGACTCTTCGAGCGCATCGTCGAGCAGAAGGATGCGACTTCGGAAGAGCGCGCCCTCAACGAGATCAACGCCGGGATTTATTGCTTCGAGACGCGCAAACTCTTCGCCGCGCTGGAGCGCGTCCAGCCTGTCAACGAGCAGGGCGAGTATTACCTGACGGACGTGCCCGGCATCCTTCGCGCCGACGGCGAGGACGTGAGCATCTTCGCGCATACGGACGCGCGCGAAGTGTCGGGCATCAACACACGTGTGGAGCTTGCCGATTTCGAGCGCCTGCTGCGTAACCGTATCTTGCGCCGCCTGATGCTCGAAGGCGGCGTGACCATCATCGATCCGGCGCACACCTACGTCAGCGCG
This sequence comes from Acidobacteriota bacterium, assembly GCA_032230165.1. Taxonomy (GTDB): domain Bacteria; phylum Acidobacteriota; class Blastocatellia; order Pyrinomonadales; family Pyrinomonadaceae; genus JAIVGV01. The sequence continues at coordinate 2,051 of JAVXVR010000136.1, forward strand.
GAAGCGCAGGTGGGGCGCGATACGATCCTCCATCCAGGCGTCTGTATCGAAGGGCGCACCGTCGTCGGCGTGGCTTGCGAGATTCACGCGGGCGTGCGCCTCACGAACTCGCGCGTCGGGAGCGGCACGACGATTAAAGATCACTCCATCGTCGTTGATTCCGAGATCGGCGACAACTGCTCGGTCGGACCCTTCGCGCACCTGCGCATGAGCGCGCAGATGGAAGAGGGTGCGACCGTTGGTAACTTCGTCGAAGTGAAAAAGTCGCGCATGGGGCGCCGCGCCAAGGCGATGCACCTCACGTATCTGGGCGACGCCACGGTCGGCGACCGCACGAACATCGGCGCGGGCACGGTGACGTGCAACTACGACGGCAAGGACAAGCACCCGACCGTCATCGAAGAGGATGTGAAGATCGGCTCGGACACGATGCTCGTCGCTCCCGTCCGCATCGGCGCGCGCTCTGTGACGGGCGCGGGCGCGGTCGTTACCAAAGACGTGCCGCCCGACACGCTCGTCGCGGGCGTCCCCGCCAAAATCAAGAAGCATATCGCGCGCGAGCCGCCGGACGCGGCGCGAGAAGAGAAGGAAGAAGCTAACGCGGTGACGGGTGACAGGTGACAGGTGACAGGGAAAACTTTGATTGAGTTCTTCCCGTCACCCGTCACCCGTCCCCCGTTACCGCTTTCCTGAAAGGAAAGCAGTATGTGTGGCATTGTCGGGTACGTCGGAAACAAACAGGTCGTCCCCGTCATCATCGACGGGTTGCGTAAGCTCGAATATCGCGGCTACGACTCGGCAGGGATAGCCGTCGTTGACGAGCGGCATCATCTCGACATCCGGCGCGCCGAAGGGAAACTGCGCAATCTCGAAGAGGCGATTCGGCTGAAGCCCCTGGACGGCACATACGGCATCGGTCACACGCGCTGGGCGACGCACGGTCGCCCCACGGAGGAGAACGCGCACCCGCACCGCGACTGCACCGGCAGAGTCGTCGTCGTCCACAACGGCATCATCGAGAATTATCTGAAACTCAAAGAACGCCTGCGCGCGCGCGATCACCAGTTCGTCACGGAGACCGACACGGAGGTGGTCGCGCACCTCGTCGAAGAGTATTTGCGGGAAGACGACACATTCGAGCGCGCCGTCCAGCGCATGGTGCGCGACCTGCGCGGCATATTCGCTCTCTCGATCATCTCGACGGACGAGCCCGACACGATCATCGCCGTCCGACAGGGTCCGCCCGTCGTCATCGGTCTGGGCGACGGCGAGTATTTCGTAGCAAGTGACATCCCGCCAATCCTCCAGCACACGCGCGACGTGTTTTTCCTCGGCGACGGCGAGATCGCCGTCTTGACGCGCGATTCAGTTCGCGTCACGGATTTCGACGGCGACATCAGAGAGCCGCACCAGCAACGTATCACCTGGGACCCGATCATGGCGGAGAAGGGCGGCTTCAAGCACTTCATGCTCAAGGAGATTTACGAGCAGCCGCGTGCCGTGCGCGACACCGTGCAGGGTCGCGTCTCGCTCGATACGGGTCGCGTTTACCTTGAGCCGATGAATATCACGGAGGCTGAGTTCAAACAGTTCGACCGCGTGCTCGTCGCCGCCTGCGGCACGTCGTGGCACGCGGGGCTCGCGGGCAAGTACATGCTCGAACAACTCGCGCGCATCCCCGTCGAAGTTGATTACGCCTCGGAGTTCCGCTACCGCGACCCTGTGATTGACGAGAAGACTCTGCTCGTCGTCATCTCGCAATCGGGCGAGACCGCCGACACCATCGCCGCACTCAGAGGGGCGAAGGAGCGCGGCGCGCGCGTGCTCTCTGTGTGTAACGTGCAGGGCTCGATGATCACACGCGAGGCGGACGGCACGATCCTCACACACGCGGGACCGGAGATCGGCGTCGCCTCGACCAAGGCGTTCACCTCGCAGATGATCGCGCTCTACCTCTTCGCGCTCTACCTCGGGAATTTGCGCGGCACGCTCTCCGCCGACGAGTCGAAGTA